>NZ_JAMXEX010000029.1 GCF_025370775.1 Ancylothrix sp. D3o
ACCCATTCAGCCATACTGTATTCGATATCATCAAATGGTGAGTACATATTCTCATTATCCTCCTCCTCTTCTTCATCCCAATAATTATCAATGAGGTCACACACAATGTCATAGGATATGAAATTTTCTTCACTGAATACATTACCAATCTCTCCATTACCCCAAGCATCAAACCCTTCTGCCTTAGCTTTTTGTACAAGAGCATAAAGCATTGGCAGTTCCTTTGGATTAGCCTCTAAAAAATCTAAAGTAATATGCCAAGAATCACAATTATCAAATTCACCTTCATCTGCCTCAGTTTCTTCAGTGACCATTCGTCTATAGATCCAGTACGTTGTACTATCTTCCCAGTCTACATCTCCTACTGGTTTAGCCCAGTAAGAATTAAAGTGATAGCCTTGAGATTGGCACGGGTGAACGTGTTCAAAAGCGACTAATGCACCCTGATATCTCTCAAATAACTTCTCAAACAATTGAGGTGATACATCCTCAAAGTCAGTTCCATAACAACCATACCCCCTAGAATTAAAGAAAATTGAATTGCCTTCTATTTTCAGGTCATAAACTGTTGTTGGCTCGGCCAGAGAGCCTTCATGCTCAAACTCTTCCTTTGATATTTCTTCAATAAGAGATTTAACAATCTCAGGCTCTTGACTAATTACTTGAGCTTCAGAGTTCCAAAAAACACCCATTCTTATCTCTCCTATACAGTAAAATAAAATACCAGTAGTAAAATGAGGTAGAAATTGGATATGCTTGCAGTCTAACTAAAAGTTTAGCAACAGTTGGGATGTAAAATACCTTATATTAATAGGCTACCTCAAAGTTTCCATTTAAAATTTCCCCAACGAGTAGAGAGAATAAACATTCCGTATAGTCAAGATGGTGACGGCTATCGTTTCCATTCAATTAATTTTCCCACCGAGTGAGGAGTTTAGACCACGAAGAATAGACTCCACCATCCACCGGCTCCGCAGCATTTACCAACCCTCCAACATCCACCGGCTATCGAGTAGGGCAATCGGGGTTTGGAGGTTTGCTTACGCCACTCTATCCGAAGTCTCTGGCTGTCGGTGGTGGCGAGGAGGCCGATAAAGTTTTTGGATGTTGGTGATGCCGGTGAACAAGCGTGATGTTGTTGGCGCTCGTGTTGCCGGTGGTGGCGGGGGGGCCGGTGGTGTTGTTGGCGCTGGTGGTGGTGGGGAGGCCGGTGGTAGCGGGGAGGCCGGTGGTAGCGGGGAGGCCGGTGATGTAAATTTTTCTGTGCCGGCCTGGATGCCCATGAGTTTCAGAATTTCCAAGCGTGACACCGGCCCTTGAAGTTCCACCGGCCTCCCACAATTCGCCTGTCCCCCCGCATTCACCGCCTCCGCAAGATCCACCGGCGCTGCAATAGCTAGGGGGTTCGGTGAATCCAAATAAATTTTTTCTTGACTATAGATAGGCTTGTAGATTGTGGGGTAAAGGGGGCCGGTGGTCTACTTTTATTTAGAGAAGACCGGATGGGTGCCGGTGGTACTGCGTGATTTGTCCAGGTTTTTTGGGATGCCAGTGAAATACGACGGGATTTGGCCGATTTTCGTTTGGGGTGCCAGTGAGATACGAGATTTTGTCGTGTTTGCCTGGGCCGGCGATAATATGTATTTTTTCTGGGCCGGCCTAAAATGGCCATAAGATTTTAAATTTCCGAGCGTGACACCGGCACGAACGAGTTCCACCAGCCCCGACAGTTCCACCGGCCCCCAAGCATTCGCCTGCATCACAGTATCCACCGGCTTTCAAAAATCCACCGGCCCACCAGCATCCACCAGCCTTAGCGCCAAAGCCGAGTTTTCAAAAACCACCGGCCATCTTGCTTCCACCGGCCATCTTACTTCCACAGGTCATCTTGCTTTCACCGGCCCCCGAACTACCACCGGCCCCTCAACATTCCCCCCATACAGGCAGGCTCACCAGCCCTTCAACATCCCCCGGTGCAGGCAAGTTCACCGGCCTCTTTCGGTTCTTAGGCCCAGGGAGTTCCACCGGCTCCCGGCAGATCCACCAGCATCTCAAAATTTACCGGCCCCTCAAAATTCACCTGCATCACCGTATCAACCGGCATCTCAATATCCCCCGACGTCCACTACGCTTTCCGTAGAAAGCCGGTGTCTCCATATCCGCCCGCCCTATTAGATCCAGGGATGCCGGTGAATAGCAAGGGGGTTTTTATGGACTCTTCTCTGTGTATTTTTTCAGGGCCGGTCTAAAATGACCATATAAGTTTAAATTTCCGAGTATGACACCGGCCTCTTTACCTTCCGCAGCTTCTCTATGTTCACCGGCAACATAAGCGTTTGTGCTGTTTGGGGCAATTATAACTAAGTTGCCGATCCTAGTTGGCAAGGGGGCCGGTGCGCGGTTTTGAGCTTTGACACATGGGGTAAAGAAATGTTCAATTCCCCCACCTTTTTAACAATCTCCAAAACTTGTGCCTCGTCAAGATTTAGCCATTCCTCAAAAAACAATCTCCTCCACTCTTCCAATAATTGTGTGGCTTGCTTTAATAAAAAAAGTAAGCGAAATTTCTAGCCCAATCTCCTCCATTAAAATGGCCTATGGGGGCCGGTGAAAGTGGCGATTGTACGAAAATGAAAAGGGGTAACTATTTATGCCCTCCAGTAGTACATCGGCGGATTTTGATGGACAGTCTGAGGAGCATTAGGGGAGAATGGCAAAATATGAACATCAGGGAGCAAATTTAGGCTGATTCAGGGACATATAGATAGGAGCTAGCTACAGGGAATACTGAGCAAAGGGGTTGTAGTTTAGTGGGTGGAGGTAGCTGTCCTATGTATAAATAGGAGTGCATCACTACAAAAGGTTCTATAACAACGTTATTAGCATGGGGTTAGATTATGGGAAAGCGAAGAGAAAGTTTTGAGGCAGTCCAAAAATCAACTGTAAGAATTAAAGACAAAAATGGAAAAACTTGGGGGACTGGCTTTTTTGTTAGTCGAGACGGGCATCTGCTGACGTGCGCCCATGTGGTACGAGATGCTGGTGGTTGGAAAAATGTGCGAGTGATGGATCAACCTGTAATTTCTGTTTATGAAGGAGATCCTGATAGAGATGATTTCTCACTTTTACAGGTTGAAGATGCTGTAGTTGTTGCGGCTGAATTAGGAAAAGATTTTGACCCTGGTGATGAGTTTCTAAGCTTTGGTTTCTCTAATGATGAATTCTATGGGGCCCCTATCCGAGGAGAGATTACTGCCTTTGCTCGCTGTGGTGCACTAGGCGACCAAAAGCTAATCCGGTTAGAGACATTCTCAGATGCTCAACGCATTGAAGGCGGTCAAAGTGGCGCGCCTATATTTGTTTTTCAAAAGGGGAAGTATAAAGCCATTGGATTAATTGTAGCTTCTGAGGATTTGAATGGGGGATTAGCTATTCCGATGTCTATTGTGATTACCAAAAGTGGCTTGCAGAAAAATTTGTCAGCAAATATTTACAAATATGTGTCCAAACCAATAAATATTTTTATTTTAATAACTTTAATGATACTTCCGGTTGGAATTTTTTCAAATTTAATAAGCTTGGATTATTTTTCAGGAAATTGCTCTTCCACTCGAGTTGAAAAAATAATAGCTGAAATTGATAAAAATAGAAAAGAAGGAAATAGTGAAAATGCCTTAATTAAAGCAAATAAAGGTATTGAAGAATGTAAAGATGAAGGTTTAATCCTTGCTAAAAGTAGAGTTTTAATAGAAAAAAGTGATTACGATCAAGCGATTGATATTTTAGAAAAGATAATGTTAAATTCTAATTCTCTACATAAAGTAGAAGCAACGTATCGTTTGGGAATTGCCTACTCTAACCAGAAGGACTACGAAAAGGCTCTTCAAGAATTTGATAAAATCAAAGATGATACTGAGTATAAAACGAGAACTTATTACAATATAGGAGTATGCTACTATTATTTACAAAGATGGCTTGAAGCTATACCTAAATTTCAATATGTTGCTAAACAAGCAGAAAAATCTGCAATAAATAAGTTGTTACAAGAAACAGACTTTTTTTCTTACTACCAAGATTCCATAAGAGCCTTATTAGATATATACGCAACTTTGGCTTATGAAAATCAAGGCACTCCACAAGGAACAAATTATCTCAGTAATTTTATAAGCTATTATAGTGAATATCTCCAAAAAGTTATTAAGCCTAATGAAAGAAAATTGGAGCTAGATCGTCTAAATAATTATGTAGTAGGTAAAGCAGTACCTTCTAGCCAAATCTATGTTTATAGTTATAAAAGAGAAGAATTTAAAAGTTTACTATGTAAACTTTATAAGCAAAATATGTACGAAGTTCCAAAAAATCTCCAAAATGTATGCTCTTAAATAACTGCCAGGGATAAGTGTCTTTTTTGTGTTAGATGTTATATCGGCTGACAGGCTTGTAAAAGCATCTAATTTTGGCGTTACTGAATTTAAGTATGAATTGAAGAGTTCGGAATTACCATCAGCTAAGTATGATGAGGCTTGTAACTTCCGAGAACAGTTGGTTCATACAGTTAATTAGTAACGCCAAAATCTTACACTAAAAACTATACTGATTACAATTCTTCTATTGCATTTTCAAGATATTCAAGACTGTGCAAGTCTTGAATAAATTTGTTGGAGCTTAGACAACACCCTCCGTCTTTAGGAGGTTTATTTTTATCGCAATTTCGTGACGAATCGCAGTTCTGTATTGTTAAAGATAATGCGTTAACGTAGCTTAATTTTATGTTCTTCGCTTTTTTCCTAATTTTTTCAATTTCTTCATCGCGGTTGAAATCGTTAGAACCTGTTCTGCTGGCTTCCTTAAAGGTTTGAATTTCTGATTCTAAGGATTTTAAATCAGCCTTTAAATCTTCATCCTTTGACTCTGGTGAGGTATGAGATGTTGACGCTGATTCTAAATCAGCCCTAAAATCTACACCCTCAGACCTTGACAAAATATTAGATATATTAGATATTGGCCTTGAGACTGGCAAGAGATTTAAATTTTCAGATGGAGAAAATTTCCAACTAACTTTAACTTTAAAACTTGCCTGCCCTGAAGCTTGCATAAGCACAGCATTTCCGCTGGCTGTGAATCCTAGATTAAATTCAACTTCTGCACCGTCCGCAGTTAGAGGTTGATTCAATTCTTGCCAAACATCAACAAAAGTTTGGCAAGTGGGCATCACCGCCTGCCGAATCATCCGTTTAAAATCGTCCGCTGTCAGCTTGTCCGCAACTCCCGTATCCTTTGAAGTTTGTTTAATACCGCTCTGATTTCCAGTTGGTATTACCTCAATATAGATTTGATTCCCTTTGTCGTCCTCTATTGGTACAAGATTAGCCATTTTTTTGCTTTCCAAGCACTGCTAAATTATTTCCAGATTGAGACACCCTACTATGATAGTTGTAGGGCTAGGCGCATACGTTAGGACAATACTTAAAAGGGTAAAGCCGAGCTACGCCCAGAGTAGAGTAATCTTACAGCTTTATTTTCGCTGACTCAGTATTACCGGAAAAATAATTGTTATATTTTTTTACATAATGTTGTATTTTGCGCGGAGTTCGGCTTTACCTCCTTTATGTCCACCCGCCCTATGATGTCTTCCGGCCCCTTAACATCCCCGGACGCTGATAGATTCAGCAAACTCATACCATCCACTGCCCATGCCAGGTTAACCGGCCCCTTTGCATCCTCTATTTCTTCCGCAAAAGCCGGGATTTCGGTATCCACCGGCCCCCAGATATCCAAGGCTTTTATTTGCTTTTGAGGTGTTCAATCTCCAACAGTGAAGTATCGCGGTTATTGTAATTGAGTGATGGGTTCACTGGCCGATTCTACATTCGCCGGCCCCCAAGCATTCGTCTGTATCATAGTATCCACCGGCCCCTGGACTCTCACCGGCCTCTCAAAATCCACTGGCCCTTGGAGTTACACCGGCCTCTCAAAATCCACTGCCTGTCAGGCCGATTCACCATTTCCTAAGCATGGAGATGGGGCAATCGGATCAACTGGCCTTGCAGTATCCACTGGCCTTTTCAACATCCCTCCAGACTGGCAAATTCGCTGGGCCTATAGTATTCACTATTAATCTCCGCAGGTGTAGGTACCTCAATATCTACCGAAATAGCGGAAATCCACCGAAAGAATGAAAAACCCTTTTATCACCGCATCCACTACATTTATTCCCATTTGAATATCCATCAACCCTTTACCGTAACTGGCCCTTGTAAATGCGCTTCCCTCATAACAGTCCATTGAATGGAACCTCTCTCCCAACTGTCCAAATAAAAGAACAATCTTAAGAGGAGAATAATTTTTTAAATTCAGGAGCTTCTCGAATTAAATCAAACATTGTATCACTCTTGGCTTCTTCCTTATAGTTAGGATTAAACTTAATCGCTTGCTTTAAATTTTCCAATGCAAAGTATAAATCTCCTTGTAATCCATATATCCTGGCTTTACCATACAAGGCTAGATAATCATTAGGTTTATAGTGTAAAACTTGCTCGAAAGAATCAAGTGCTTCTTCGTATTTTTCTAATTCACTTAAAACAATTCCTCTGTTTCCCCATATTTTATAATCATCAGATTTGTATTTTAAAGCTTGATCATAAGAAGCAAGTGCTTCTTCGTATTCTCCTAAATCAATTAAAACGTCTCCTTTATTGTACCAAATTAGATAATCATCAGATTTATAGAGTAAAGCTTGCTCGTAAGAAGTAAGTGCTTCCTCGTATTTTTCTAATTCACTTAAAACAATTCCTCTATTGTACCAAATTTCATAAGAAGCAGATTTGTATTTCAAAGCTTGATCGTAAGAGGCTAGTGCCTCTTCATATTTTTCTAAGTTACTTAAGGCATTTCCTCTGCTAAACCAAGCTAGATAAGAATTAGATTTGTATTTAGTAGCTTTATTATAAGAATCAAGTGCCTCTTCATATTTCCCTAACTTACTTAAAATATTTCCTCTGTTCAACCAAGCTCCATAATCATTAGGCTGATATTTAATAGCTAAATCATAAGAAGCAATTGCCTCTTTATACTTTCCTAAATTGTCTAAAACTAATCCTCGATTATAATAGACGGGAGAATAATTAGAGTTCCTTTTTAAACATTCATTTAAGTCTTTTAGCGCTTTTTGATCCTCGCCCAAATAGTAGAAAGCCAAACCTCTAATATTATAAGCAGAAAATTCTTGCTTGTTTGTATCTAATTCTATGGCTTTTGTGCAATCCTTAATTATTCCTTTATAGTCTCTAAAATAAGATTTTGTATATCCTCTCTTGACATAAGCATCTAAATATTGAGGATTCAAGCTGATGGCTTCAGAAAAATCTTTAATTGCTTCTTCATATTTCTCTAATTCTAAATAAACAGAACCTCTACTCAAATACGCATCATAATAATTTTTATTAACCGTAATAGCTATGTTAAAGTCTTTTAAAGCAGATTCATTTTCATTCTGTTTAAAATAAAGGTTTCCGCGTCCAATGTAAGCATCTGCTAAATTAGGATCAATTTCTATAGCCTGATTGTAATCTTCAAAAGCTTTTTCTATGTCTTCCACCTGAGAACGAGCATAAGCTCTACTAACATAAGCTTTAGCAAAAACAGGATTAAATTGGAGGGCTTCTGTATAAAATTTAATAGCTTTCCCAAATTCTTTTTTTGTTGATTCTTCTAACCCTGCATTGAGCAGTTTGCTGGCAGGAGGCAAGTTGCTAGACTCATCGGTCTTATATTCATAAAGACGAGCTTCAATCCCTTTATCAATTCTAAATATTGAATCTATTTTAACCAGAGCATCTATTCTAGCAAGAGAATTATTAGAAAATATGTTTAAATTAATACTTTGTGCATACGCCTTATCTACATTAAAACAATATGAGGATAATAATATCACTATTAGCCCCATCAATAAAAAATAATGAGTTAAATTTGTAAAAATTTGTTTGACTCTGGACATAAATCTTACCTCTTAGCACAATTTTAAATTTAAGTTTTACTCAGAAGCTAAATTGCTTAACAATTACTTAATCACATCAGGTAAATCTCCTTCTCAGCCTTTGTGCAATAGCTTTTGTTTAGCTTGTTTACAGCTATCCTTTATAAAATAAGCTGTAATTTTACCATACTCAGTATCAAAACGCTTACTAGACCCTCAAAATTTAAGCGGGTATTAGGTGCGTACTGTTGTTCGTGTACCGCCCCCACCGCTTTTAAAATCTGTTGAAACGTATTGGCTTTTTTGTTCATAGTCTCCTTTTCAAGGAACGAAAAAGGACATTGACCCCATTTATTCCAACTCGTTATTCCAACCCGTTGCGGAACGAGCCAGTCATTATCAATTGATAAGGCGCGACCTTCATTTTAAATAAAATGAGTGCACCGTAAGGGAGTTAGCTCATTATCACCATTTTCTTCCGATTCCTTAAGCAGATAGGAATCCCATCTCGGCCTTGTCAATATTCTTCTGTTCTCAAATATCGAGCGGCCCTGGCAGATCCGACCGGCCCCCAAGCATCCGCCTATCCCACCGGCCCCCTAGCAGATTCACTAGCCTCTCAATATCCCCCACCCCTGGCAGATTCACCGGCCTACATCTAGGGGTGCCGGTGAGGTTCAAGGTGTTGGGAAAGTTGGTGGTGCCGGTGCTGGCGGGGAGGCCGATGATGCCGGTGCTGGCGGGGAGGCCGATGATGCCGGTGCTGGCGGGGAAGTCGCTAAAGTTGCCGAAGTCTTTGGATGTCGGTGATGGCAAGAAGGCCGATGAAGTCTTTTGATGTCGGTGATGCCGGTGAGCAAGCGTGGTGTTGCTGATGCTTGTGGTGCCGGTGGTCGCTAGGAACCCAGGGAGGCCGGTGGTCGTGGGGAGGCCGGTGATGTACCTTTTCTCTGTGCCGGCCCCCAATAGCCATGAGTTTAAGAATTTCCAAGCGTAACACCGGCCTCCAAAAATCTACCTGTACCACTCCATCCACCGGCCCATTGGAGTTCCACCGGCACTGCAATAATATACTGATGCCGGTGAATCCAAATAACTTTTGTGTGGCCTGTGGAAAAACTGGCGGATCGTTAACTAAACAGGTTTTTTGGGTATGTGGTATTGCGTGATTTCTTCAGGTTTTTTGAGGCCGGTGAAATAGGGAATTTCTTCGGGGTTTTTTGGGGGCCAGTAGGATACGATATCTGGCTGCTGTCCGGTTGGGGTGCCGATAATCTCTATTTTGTTTGAGCCGGCCTGAAATGCCCATGATTATGAAGAGTTCTTTCTGTGTGACACCGGCCTCTAATGGTTCACCTGCCATATAGCGCGTCTATCGTCTTCACTGGCCCCTCAACATCTGCTGGCACAAGCGAATTCCACCGGCGCCTCAATATCCAAGGACTCAGGCAGGTTCATCGGCCTCTCAATATTCCCTGACGCTGACAACTTCACCGGCCCCCTAACATCTACTGGCATGAGCGAATTCCACCAGCCTCTCAATATTCCCGACCCTCTCGAAATTCACCGGCCCCTAAACATCCAAGGGTGCAGTCAGGTTCACCGGCCTCTCAACATCTACGGGTACAAGCGAATTCCACCGGCCCCTCACTATTCATCAGCCCTCCGATAGCCACCGGCCCCTCAACATCCCCCATCTCAGACAGATTCACCGGCTTTATTACATCCAGGGAGGCCAGTGAGGTTCAAGGTGTTGAGGAGGCCGGTGGTGCCGGTGGGACTCTAGGGGCCGGTGGTGGCAGGGAGCCGGTGGAACTCGTAAAAGTTGCCGAAGTCTCTGGCTGTCAATGGTGGCGGGGAGGCCGGGGATGTACATTATGCCGGCCCCCAATAGCCATGAGTTTAAGAATTGCCAAGCGTTCCACCGGCCTCTTTACGTTCAAGAGCTTGCCTAGATTCACTAGCCCCCAAACATTCCATCGGCTTTCTTACATCCACCAGCACTGGCAGATTCACCGGCCCCTGAACATCCTCCGGTGCCACCGCAGAAATCGGTGTCTCAATGTAGTGTTTCAAGATCCAAGAACTCTATGACGTCCACATACCAATGAATCAAATCGGTTTTTAGTTGATTCGTAAGTGGCCTAATTTCATCAACTTAACAGGGCCAGTGATGCGATGGGTGTCTACTGAAGTGGCCATGAGTGTCGGTGGTATTGCGTAATTTGTTTATGTTTATTTGGGTGCCGGTGGGATACTGTATGGGCCGGTGTCCGCCTGGGGTGCCGATAATTTCCCCACAGAGGGGGGAGACTGGGTATCGACCCCGCAGCCACACCAATACCGCTCCTGAAATTACTGCTTTTTACGGACGAAGTGAAGAATTAAGAAACTGGGTATTAACCCCGCAGCCACACCAACACCACCGTAAATAAATTGTTGCTGCAAGGTTCCTTCGTTGTCTCTAACGGAACGGGTGCTGTAGCTTCGTGCAGAGTAAATTTCTCGACTTCTTGTGGAGTTACAAAACATATCTCCGGGGCTGCAACTTCGAGAATAACCCTGCCCCGGAATGCTTTCATAGAGAGTGTAAGAAATTGGGGAAGCGAGGGTTACTCCAATAATTCCTCCAATAATTGAGCAGACTACGATGGGGATGAGTGTCTTCATATTGCTAATGTTTTTGATGAGGGTGAGTGTCGATTTGAATTGGGTTTGGAAAGGGTGAGATCTTCGCTAAAGTGACGGTTCCGCGTCATAATTCGCCCCCTCATTGTCCGAGGGATGATTCCCTACCTTATCTTCTGTTCAAGGAACTACTAAACTATTAATAATTCGGCGAAAACCCTCTTCAAGGCAGATTTCCTTCGCACACAAGTAAGCACTAACTATCACATGGCCCCCTTGGGAAGGAATAGCAACATAAACCTGCTGATGCAGTTGGTTATCATCGACATATATAATAGAATTCCTCCCGGCAATGGTTTTACGGCCAATGACACGACCATAGAGTTCTTTTGTCGTCCATCTAATTTCAATTCCCTGCGGTATATTATCGGTTGGTGCGCCTCCTTCTTGAGCTAGGCATTGCATATACTGATAATTTACGTTATCAGTCACAAAATAATTGCCGTTGTTTTTGAGTATTACTCTATAATTAGATGGATAATCAAACCTATATCCAGGGGCAATGACCTGAGTTTTACTTGTAATTGCTGCCGGTTCTAAAGAATATTTTAGATATTGAAGACAGCGCAAACCCCTTAGTCTTCGTTGTGCTTGCGCTGGTGATAGTAGATAGACTGAAAATGGCAGTAATATCAGTATAATTATACTGATTCGTGCTATCAGAATTTTTTGAGGGATTAGCATAAATAGCGGGTTAATTTCAAATGTTTAAGGCACAACTAAACTATTAAGAACTCGGCGAAAACCCTCTTCAAGGCAGATTCCTGTACCACATAAGTCAGCACTAACTACCACATGACCCCCTTGGGAAGGAATAGCAACAAAAACCTGCGGATGCACTCGATCATCATTGCCATATATAATAGAATTCCTCCCCGCAATAGTTTGGCGGCTAATGACACTACCATATAGTTCTTCTCTGGTCCATCTAATTTCAATGCCTTGCGGGAGAAGATCAGTCCCTTCACGTTCTCTAACGAGGCATTGCATATATTGATAATTGCGATTGTCGGTGATAAAATAATTACCATTATTTTTTAAAATAACTCTATAATTAGATGGGTATTCAAACCTATATCCGTCTGCAATGACATGAGTTTTATTTGTAATTGATGCAGGTTCGGAATAAGATTCTAAATATCTATGACAAAACTGCGATCTTTGTTGCGCTTGGGCTTGTGATTGGATATGGAACTCAAATGACAATAATATCAGTATTGTTATACTAATTCGTGCAATCATAGTTTGGTGAAGCATTAGCATAAATAACGGGTAAATTTCAAAATAGCCATTCAGTTTGGTAGGGTTTGGGAAAGGGCGATCACTCTTAGGTTAGGAAAGGGCGATCTTTACTTCTGGTTTTTACTTTAGATAAAAATGACAAGCTGGTCTGATTCTTGATTCATCATTTAGCTTTAACGACATTTTTCATTAGGAGATAACGACCACTCATATAATTGAGGAGCTTGCTGATTATTGTCCGTGATAATGTGTAACTTTTTACCATATACATTAAAAAATGAGCCTGTACAAAATCCTTTTCCTGTACCAGAACAATCTCCAAATTCATGGTAATTAAGGTTGCTAACCATTCGACTCTCTAATCCTCTTAATTCTCTTATTCGAGAGGGATGCTTGTAGTGGAATTGCCATCCTGAGTTTAAGATAACTTCTCGTGCTTCGCTGTAAGGCATTCCCTGATATAAACCCCTAGGTAATTCCTGTTTTAGCTGACCTAACAAACATGATTCTTTGCTTGATAAAGTCCAATGATATAATCTAGGATCTTGTTGATTATTGACCGTGACAATCCCTAAACGTTTACCATTTGAACCAATAAAATCCCCTCCACAAAATCCTATTCCAGTTCCAGAACAATCTCCAAATTCATCATAACCGAGTTTGTTAACCATTCGACTTGTCAATCCAGATAATTCTCGGACACGGGGACGTCCATAATCTATTTGCCATCCTGAATTGAGGATAATCTGTCTGGCTTCACTGTAAGGCATTCCCTGACGCAAACCAGTGGGAATTTCCTGTCCTCTTCCAACCAAAGGAAATAGCGCGAAATTAACAATGATTCCAATTCCAGATAAAAGCCCATACCGCATAGTATTTATTCCTAAATCCTGTAAAGATGCTTAATAATTAACGAATTCTTATTGGGCTAGTTTCTATTCAGCGTCAAAGACTTAAAAAATTGCCAATTTATTTAAGTAAATTATGCTATTTTGTAGGTAAATTAAATCATTATGTCTACTCCCCATCTTAATTGAAGGGGTTGACCCGGAAACGGTTTACCCCGGCCAGTATACATATACTCAAACTCTTGAACCCTACCCTGAATTGATCCAAAAGTTCTTATACTACCAGTGCGTTTTTTTGAATAAGTGACAGCCGCGATATTATCGCACCCCTCAATCAATTGATTGCTCATGGCCGTTAACATTTGGGTAGAAGCCATTATATTATCAACAAGCTGACCGCTTCCTTCCCTTAGCGTACCCAAAAGAATTATCAAGTGAATAGAGCGTCCCGCTGGTGCGCCGACCTGCCATTCACGATAAATTTGTCTACCCTGAAACTCCACAGTCAGATAATTATTATTTTTAATTTTTGCTTTAACATTTTCTACTGCTGTATCACAATAATTTTTAGATTGTTTTACTACCGGAGTAAGAGATTGAGCTTGAGAGGGACTGAGTGATAAACAGAATGTGGTAAATACCGCACTCGAAGCTAAAATAGTCTCAATAATTTTCTTCATACCTTTTGTCTTGATTGTAAAGAGTATTTTTGGAGGGTTAGTCAACTGATCGCCCGATTGAAATCCGCTAAAGTACGAGTGATATTGCCCTAACGGATAGATATGAGCCAGTCTGTTAAACTGATAACACCGCTCTTTCCTTCTATTGATATTCTTTTATGTTTTGGCTCTTTGTCTATGCCTAATGCTGTATCTGGCGCTGCAAGGGCATCTGGGTGTCTTCTGCCAGGAATCCCTCACCGAAACCACCGCTTCCCAAGGATTTTATGGCTTTATAGCGATTATTTAAGAGGATCGGCACGATGGGTACTCCTGGCTAGGGGTGGTTCAATGAGTATGAGACTTCGGGAACAGCGGTCGCTTTTTACCGTCAATAAGTGATTTAGCTAACTATCAATTAAAGCTTTTTTGATCTTTTCCGGCATCAGTATTTTCACTCAATTTCGTTAACAGATGAGGAATCCAGGTTGTTTCCCCAGGGATGGGAATGAGCGTCCAGAAACCGGGTTTCTTCAGCTAAGTTCTGCGAGAGGCATAAAGTTAACCCAGAAACGCCGTTTCTTATCTATCGCCTTGGCGGAAAACTTTTACGCAAAATTGGCAAAATTTTTCAAGACTTACGCAAACTATAAGAATCAACACTATTTGTAGGGGCAATCCCCCTATGGTTGCCCCTATATTGGGGCTATACCCCAATATAGAATGACTAGCTTGGTAAATCTAAGGCAATAACCCTAACAGAACCTTGACAACTTGACTGCCATGTAGGTTTAAGCCCTACCATTGGGACGCAGAATTGAAAGCATTACTGACATCCACCGGCCCCCAAACATCCACCAGTCTTAGCGCGAAAGCCGAGTTCTCAAAAACCACCGGCCATCCTGCTTTCACCGGCCCTCGGAGTTCCACCAGCCCATTAATATCCGCCTGTTCCTACGCGAGAGCCGACATCTGAATCTCCACCTGCCCCCCAAAATCCACAAGCATTTTCAAATCCACCGGCCCTCCGACATCCACCAGTCTTAGCGCGAAAGCCGAGTTCTCAAGATCCATCGGCCTTCTTGAATACACCAGCACTGGCAGATTCACCGGCCTTACAGCATCCAGTGGCCTCCCAATATTCACTCGCTTACCCACCGGCCCTCCGATAGCCACTGGCCCCCCACCATCCACCGGCCCCAAGACATTAGGGTGTGGTCTCAGATCCACTGGTGTTAACCTAACAAGCAGATTGTAGTTTGGAACCCTTCTAAAATTAGAAGCCAGTGCTTCCATTCTAAATATGGAAGCGTCGGTGTCGGTGGGACAGATGGTGTTGGTGCTAACCTGACAACCCAATAGTAGTTTGATACCCCTCTCCAATTAAAGGCCACTGCTTATATTTTGGCTATGAAAGTTCGGAGGCCGGCAGCCCAAATTCTGGTGTTGTTAACCTGGCAAGCAAGTGGTAGTTTGGTGGCCATGCCAATTAGAGGCCGGTGGTTATAAGGATTGGGCCTAGTAGCTCGGTGCCGGTGGGAATGGTGTGGGTGTTAACCTGCCATACACGATGGTAGTTGGTGTCCATGCCAATTAGAGGCCGGTGGTTTCTTTTGGCCTATGGTAAAACCCATGAATGCCGATGGTTCTGGGGAGTTTGTCTGGTAGCTCGCTGCCGGTGGGGCAAATGGCGTGGGTGTTAATCTGGCAAACACGATGATAATTTGTTTCCAGGCAAATTGGAGGCCGGTGATTAGAATTAAAAGCTGATTGAGCTTTTTGACAAACACTA
This sequence comes from Ancylothrix sp. D3o, assembly GCF_025370775.1. NCBI lineage: Bacteria > Bacillati > Cyanobacteriota > Cyanophyceae > Oscillatoriales > Microcoleaceae > Ancylothrix > Ancylothrix sp. D3o. The sequence continues at coordinate 15,205 of NZ_JAMXEX010000029.1, forward strand.
CCCCATCTTTTTTTACCCTAAGTTCCCCATATCAGCTATAAGCAAGGCTTTTTGCCAAATTATCACCTTGTCAGTTTTTTTGTCAAACTTCGGAGCCAGACACAATATAAGAGAGTCAATGCCAACCATCCCGACGCACAGCAAAACCCAGGAAAGGCAACATCAATATTCGGTAAAGATTGCGGGTTAACCTCAATCAACTGCTTAATGTATGGTTGAACAAAATTATCATAAGCATTTTCTAAAGCTTCCCGTTGTTTGAGTTTATCTTGTTGGTCGTTCATCGTTAAGCAGCCTTCATTTCAAGCGTCTGAAGGCATGGTCAGTTTGGGGTACGACCGCAAAGCAAACCACTTGTCGCATCAGCTATAAGCTTGATATAATCAGGCTTAGAGAGGTTTAGGGGAGGTCGTAGAGACTGCAACCCCCCCAAAGTTTTTTGCTCAAAATCCCTTGGTTAAACCGATGCCGAGTAAAGATAAAGTCACCTATGGGCCTACTGTTAAAAAGCGTGCCAAGCGTTTATTAGAGGCACTGTTGGCTTATGTGAATGGCGACTTAGAAGACATTAGCGGCATCTCCCTCAGCTATAAATGGCAGGATGAAACGACCAAACAACCAAAATTAGTGATTGAAACGAAACTGAGGGTACTAGAATATCTCACAGAAAAAGATCGGCATGAAGGTAAATTAACGAAAACCCAGATCAGACAAGCACTTAATGAGCATTTAAAGGAATTTTTGCAGATTCTTGAAGATACTCGTGCTAAAACTCAGGGAGAAGAAGATTGGCACTTTACTCTGAAACTGTGGAGTAAAGATAAGGAAAAGAATTTAGAACAATTTGAGATTGAATGGGAAGATAAACGACCCGAAAAATCCAAGCAGCAGGAAGAAACTTTACGGGAAACAGTTGTAGAGACATTTCAGGCAACGTCTCCACTGAAAGATGAGGGTATCAACTGGCAAGGAATCTGTCGTCAAAACCTAGCGCTACAAAAGCAACTCACCACCAACCCCTTTACCAACGCCTACGGGGTGACACCGCAACTCGATGAAATTTATGTTCGCTTAGCAATTGTTGAACGCAAACCGCCTAAACCTCCTTCAAGAAATCAGCCAGAAGAAAAGGAAGAAGAACTCATTCCCATTGCAGAAGAACGCTTTTTTGAGGATGTATTGCGACAAGGGAAAAGCCAAAGTCAAGGGCGAAAAATAGCTATTATTGGCGAACCAGGTTCGGGAAAAACAACGCGGTTACAGAAAATTGCTGGTAGGATTTTAGAGAAAGATTTGGGGTTGCCAATTTGGATAGATTTAGCTGATTTAGAAAATAAAAACATCTGTAAGTATTTGGAAAATGAATGGCTACCCAAATGTAAAGGAGGAGTCAAGCGCAGTGATTTAGAACCGCAAATTAGTCGAGCTTGGTTGTTGCTCGATGGCGTGGATGAAATGAGCCACCCTCACAGAATGAAAGAGTTATCAGAAGACTTATCAAGTTCATGGTTGCAGGATGCGCGGGTGGTGGTGACTTGTCGGGTGAATGTCTGGGAAGCGGATAAGAATGCTTTTTCCGGGTTTGATGTGTTTCGCAATTTGCCTTTTAACCCGGAACAGGTGACGGACTATATTCGCCGTTGGTTTGCGGCGATGGGGGATGCAGCGACGGGGGAGAGTTTAGAGGCGGCGTTAGCACAGTCGGGAAATTCCCGTCTCAAGGAGTTGATTCAAAATCCGTTGCTGTTGTGGATGTTGTGTCAAATTTGGCAGACGGGGGGTGGTTTACCGAAAACGCAGGCGGGGTTATACGCGCAGTTTGTCGATTGGGTGTATCGCTGGAAGGCAGATGAGGAGATTTTAGACCAACGGGAGGCAATGAATAAAGCGTTGGCGCGGTTGGCGTTGGCGGCGATGGAACAGAAGGATGAGGTTTCGCGGTTACGGTTGCGGGAAAGTTGGGTATTGAAGGTTTTGGGAAGTCGCCCGATTTTTCAGGCAGTGATGAAGTTGGGGTGGTTGAATCGGGTGGAACGGTTTCCAGAGGCGATTTGTGTGTTTTATCATGCGACGTTTCAGGAATATTTTGCGGCATTGGTGGTGGATGATTGGGATTATTTTTTGCCTCGCAATCATGTGAATTTTCCAGTGGCAGGGAAGGAATATCGTATTTTTGAACCACAGTGGAAGCAGTTGATTTTGTTATGGTTGGGGCGTAATGTTGGGGAGGAGAAAAAAAAGGAGTTTATTGAGAAATTAATGAATTTTGAAGATGGGTGTGGAGATTTTTATAAATGTCGTGCTTATTTCTTGACGGCCACCACAATTAATGAATATAAGACTTGTTCCCTAGCTTCTGAAATCGTTAAACAGGTGGTTCAGTGGGGATTTGTTTATTTTGGGGAGCCGATTGGAAAATGGGCAAGAAAAGTGATACCAGAAATCAATCGTCAACTGGTTATTACAGAACTTTATGAAATTGTAAAAAATTGCAAAGTAGGAATTACTTGTTTTGGAGTTGCACATTGGTTGGGGGAAATCGGACAAGGAAATCTTCAAGCAATCGAAGCTTTAACAACACTTTTAGAAACTTCTAATAATATATCTACTTGTTTGCAAGCAGCAGGTAGTTTGCTGAAAATCGACCCAGGAAATACTAAAGCGCTCACAGCTTTAATTAAATTTCTGAAACCTACTAACCCGAAAAATATCCGTTGGCAGGCGGCAGAAAGTTTGGGGGAAATTTACCCAATTAATCCTGAAGTGATCCCAGCTTTAAAAGAAATTTTGAAACCTACTGAAGATGAATATACCCGTTTGGTGGGGGCAGAAAATTTGCTGAAAATAGATCCCAGAAATCCTGAAGCAATCGAAACTTTAAACATTCTTCAGGAAAATGCTAAAAATACATATGTTGGCTTGCGGCCGGCAGAAATTTTGCTGAAAAATGGACAAGAAAATCCTCAAGCAATCAAAGCTTTTAACACTTTTCAAAAAACTACGATCCATGAAAATATCCATTCGCTGGAGGAAAAGAGTATAGGGCAAATCGACTTTAAAAAAACTCACAAAATCGCGGATTTAATCAGAGATATAGAAACTGCTGAGGATAAATATATTAGCTGGGCAGCAGAAAGTTTGGAGGAAATATTAACCACACCCGAACAATATGCAGATGCCGTTTCAATCTTAAAAAAATATCTTAGCGATAAAACTTATCAATATGGCTCCCGTCGAGTCAAAGAATGGTACAAAGTTCTTTGGTGTTGTGCTCACAAGCTCCCCTACTCCAATTTTTATCGGGAATGGCATAGCGATACCCCTACCTCCGAACCCATCAATCTCACCCAACTTCCCCCACTCCTGCAAGCCCTACTCACCGAAACTAACCTCCACCAAACCTTCCAACTACTGTGTATCGATGGCAGCAAATTCGATAACCGCGATAACCCCGCCGTCGATATCTACCTACAGCTCGTCAAAAAACACAACTGCCCCAAATCCACAGAAGGCACACCCCGCACCCTCACAGAACTCAAAATCTATTGGCAACTCTTAGACTGGGAAAAACAGCCCATCCTCATTTTCTACGAAGAGACAAACCCCCAAGGTTTTAGACCAACTTTTCTCGATGCTCTCACTCGGTTCGACGCTACAATCTGCGTTATCACCGGCACACCCCATCCCACGATTCCCACTTTTTTACCCGAAGATCCGCAACTGATTCAAACGATTATTAATTGGCTGCAAAGTAGGCTTTTAGAAGCATAATCAGCTTAGATGAAGTTTTAAATAACAGTTAGATGACTTATATTGATTTGTAATTGTTGGAGGTGGCCAGCGTTTTACAAAAGCCCCAAAAGTTATGATTGTCTAGTGTGTCAAAACGCTGAATTTTTATTTTTGCAAAGTGTATAAATTCAAACACAATTTTACAATTTTAAGCGCCGGTTGGGAGGACTAATGCGGATGTAATAATCGGGCTTTTAATTGCCCCCTTTACTGGTCGGCTCAATTTCCACCCATTTAATAAGATCCACCGCATCCATCGTCCGAGCGAATTCCACCGGCCTCTCAATATTCCCCTACTCCGCCAAATCCACCGGCCCCTCGACATCCCTCACCGCTGGCAGATGAACCGGCTTTATTAGATTCCGGAAGGCCGGTAAGGTTCAAGGTGTTGGGGGAATTGGTGCTGCCGGGGAGGCCGGTGCTGACAAGAAGATCGCAAAAGTTGGCGAAGTCTGGGGCTGGGGGTGGTGGTCGGGAGGCCGGTGATGTCTTTTGATGTCGATGATGTCGATGATGTCGGTGAGCCATAGTGGTGTTGCTGGCGCTGGTGGTGCCGGGGGGGTTGGTGGCAGTGGGGAGGCCGGTGATGTCCGAGAGGTTCGGGGTGTTGCTAGCGCTTGTAGAGCCGGTGGTCGCTAGGAACCCAGGGAAGCTGGTGATGCCAGTGAGATCGATGGGGCCGATGAACCTAAAGAGGCCGGTGATCGCAGTAAGGTCGGTGAGGCCGGTGAAGTTGGTGGAGCCGGTGGTGGCGAGAACGCCAGTCGTAGTGGGGAGGTCGGTGATGTACATTTTCTCTATGTCGGCCTGAAACAGCCATAAGTTTAAGAATTTCCAAGCGTTCCACCAGCCCCCAAGCGTTCCACCGGCATCAGAAAATCCACCGGCCCCTCAACATTCTCCACCGAAGCGCAGATGAACCGGCTTTATTATATCTAGCAGGGGCCGGTGAATGGCATCGGGGTTTGTAATTGGCTCTTGAAAAATTTTATTTCGACGAGCGTGAATTATCCTTCTCAACTTCCTGATTTGATAACGCTTGGGGTTGCCGATTCTACAGCCACCGGCCCTGCAATATCTACTGATGCCGATAAATCCAGATAAGTTTTGAGTGGGATTTTAAGTGCCTTGCAGATCGGTGACTAAACTGGGCCGGTGGTAGATAGCATTTCATTGGCAGTTAAGAAAGGCCGGTGGTCTGAATTTGTCTACGGAAGCACGGATGAGTGCCAATGGTAAAGCGTGATTTTCCCAGGTCTAGTTTTGTATGTGGGATACGATACCTGGCCGGTGTACTTCTGAGATGCCGATAGCGTGACACACCGGCCTTTTTTTCATTCACTGATCCTTGGAGTTCCACCGGCCCCCCAACATCCAGCAGCTTTTCAATATCTGTCGGCCCCCAAACATCCGCTTGTCCGCCCTATCCACCTATACTTGGAGTCCCATCGATCCCGAAATATTCGCCGGTCTCACTCCATCTACCGGCACGAGCGAGTTCCACAGACCCTTGGAGTTTCACCGATCCCTGGAGTTCCACCGACACGAGCGAATATTCGCAGACCCCTGGAGTGAGACCGGCAGCTTTTTTGTCGGTGCAATTTCTTGGAGTAGCTGATTTGATTGAGAGGCCGATGGTTTCGGGGAAATTTCTGAAGTCAAAAATCTAATCTGGTGGGATTGAGGAGAACGGCCTATTTTAAATTCTGCTTGAGTCCGGCCATCGGCAAGGGGCAGACTCATAAGCCGTGATATTTGCGATATAAGCATCCACACAACGCCTGATAAACGCATTCCTTTCCCAAAAGTAACCATTTTCTAGGGAACCGCTAGGCGAAGACTCACGTTTAACTAACGGCCAAGATTCTAGGGTCTGGTTATAACATCAAATTATTTAGTTATTTCCTTGTCAAAACTGTAGAAAGTGATTTACAATCATAAAAAATAGATTTTTTGAGGTAGTAAATCTAAATGAAAATCGAACTACCCACATTAGAGCAAATTTCCGCAGGTTTGATCCAGACTTCTCAGCGGCAGGGGAGGCTCTATCCTTATTCTCAAAACCTGCAATTGGGTTACGACAAGGTTGTCTTAGTGTTTTTACTGGCAGACAACTCACAATCCGCCCCAACGAGCGTGCCGGAGTTTTACCAGGATTGGTGCGAAAAACCTTTTGAAGAATGGGGAGTAGAAGTTGACCAAGAGATCGATGGCTCAGATACGTTGCTGTTTCTGGGGGAACCAACTGAACTAACTATCGAGTTGGCAGAAGCCTTTGGTGGAAGCACTCTTTCTCAAGAGCAGTCCAGAATAGCAACTATCTTGCTGCAACGATGCCAAGCGCATCCACAAGGAACACAAATTTATACGAAGTTTCGTAGGTTTATTGTCGAACACCCCGTTTTGTCCAATCAGGAGTTAGTAGAGGCAAAAGGCAACTTCGGACTGGGGATTGGGCTGTCTGATTTGCTAGAGGAATGCTACGAAATAGCGCCCCTGTGCTACCAGTTGGAGGGAAACTTCTATGCCTGCCCCTACTGTCACGCACTAGCCGCAGTAGATCGGGAACAGGCGATCGCTAATCCAAACTGCAATCGCTGCCCACCTGGAAGGCGGCTCAAGAAAAAAGTCAAGCTTTCCAACGATTCTCTTAAGCTTAAACGTGGCATTGAACGCTTTTGGTTTTATCCAGGACGATCGGAAATTCGACTGTACGAGAAGTTAACAGAACTAGGGCTACAGGTTGAGCTTTACCCGGACCGAGATCACTACGATTTGCGGGTGACGTTTCCTGACAGCAAAGTTTGGGCATTGGATCTCAAGGACTACTATAACCCCTATCTATTATTAAAGCGTCTGGGGGATGAACCCCTTCCCAAAGAGCCGCCTTGGGATGAAGCTTATATTGTTATTCCCAACGAACGCAAGAAAGAGCGTCCTGCCTATCTCAAAGAACTTAAATCGCGCTGGCGAACTCAGGATGTAAGACCCGTTTTTGATGATGCTATTTTTGCCTTAGCCAAAAAGAAATTAGAAGAAATTTCCGTGCAACAGACGACTCAAGCACCGGATGGTGCAGGTGAGGGCAGCAAGTCCTCCTCAAAAATCACCTCTCGCACTAAAAAAAGGAAGAGAGAACATGAGAGAAACTAGGTCTTGGAAATCGAAAGCAAGCACTACGCTACAAGAGTCAGCCAAGCTCCCCAGAGACCAGATTGAAGCCTTGCTCAATGTGGAATTAGCTCTGTTTGCCATTGAAAAGCTCGGACTTCAATCCGAACTGGATACAGTTACTTCTGTTTGGTTGCTCATCTCCAGTCGATTTTATTTGTTTCCGCCCTTAATAGCAATAGTTACGACGGCAGAAGCAAAAAGAACACTGTTTAATTTGAGGCAACTTCTGCACTACTTATCAAATGAAGACACTGTAGAGCAGTCAGTCAGAGCATACAGACAGATTCCTTCCAAGTATCGAGCTTATGAGATTGATGATGCTTATCGATTCTCTCGTAAATCTATGCCCTCTATTTGGGGCAACCGTTTCGAGCGCTTTGAAGACTTACTGAGCAATAAACTCAAGTATCGCACTCGAACCGTTAAATACGCCGAACCAGGTAAGGAATATTCGTTTCGGTCTCAAGAATCTACTTACAGTGTCAGAATTCCCCAAGATTTTCCTCGCTACCACGGAAAGACTATCTCCTTGCACCGCGAACACCAAAACGCGATCGCCATCACACGAGCAGAGATGGAAGAAGCAGCAGAGCTTTTAGACCAAAATAGCGGAGATAAATACAGAAAGGAACAATTACAAAAAATCATTCTCGAACACTTTCAAGAAATGGGGTTTGCGGCCACTGATTCAATTGTATTTGATGGGGTAAAACACTTAGTTGGGCTGTTGAATGCTGGCAAATCCACTCTCATTGAAATCTTGACTATTGCACTGATAAAAAAAGGACACCGAGTTGGCGTAGTCTTTAACGAAGTCGTTACCTGTCTGAGAATGGCGACACTTTTAAAAAAAGCAGGCGTGCGGGTATCAGTTGTCATCGGTCAAAGAAATCGAAAAGTTCATTTGGAAAACTGGCATAGTGTCAGCGGAGGACTAGATGGTTTTGAACACTTATCAACAGCTTGTCCTTTAAGCAGTTACTTTCAACCCTCAGTTCCTACATCACCTCCTTGCTTTGAATTGAGACAAATTCGAGCAGATGATGATAGTAATAATGAAGGTAGCGATAATAAATTTGAGGGGGAGAGAATTTGCCCTTTAATCGGCCAATGTCCTAGACATCGAGACGCTAATCAACTAGCAGATGCTCAAGTGATTTTGACCACAGTATCTGCCGCTATTTTCACTCGTCCGTTACCTCATGTCAGTCCGCAATCAATTAATTATTACGAATTGATGTATCGCACTTGCAGCGTTGTATTTTTTGACGAGTGCGATAAAGTTCAATCTAATTTAGATTCGACTTTTCTACCAGCAATCAAACTGATTGAGCGGGGAAGCAATGGTTTTCTCGACCAAATCGTAACTTGGACACGAACGCAAAAACTCCGCAACTCTCGAAATGACTTACGACAAGTTATATTTGGACAATTCAATCATGCTATCCAAAATGCCGATACTCTAGTTGATAACATCTGTACCCAGTTACAACTCTCACCAGATGAGAGCGAATGGTTGGCAAAACGGCAGTTTTTTACTTGCTCGTCTCTGGCCAGAGATTTTGTTTTAGAAATCGCTAAGGCTCAAGGTATCGATACTGAATCAAATACGTTTATTCTGGATAAAAATCCCGTTTATCAAGAATTAGCTGGGTTCCTTCGGGGTGATTGGAAAAGTTCTTGGTTAGCTGAATATGCTATGAGGTTAGCTAAAGAAAACTATCAAGAACAGCAAGTCACACTCTCCCTAATTCAGGAAAAATTGATCAACAAGGGTTGGTTAAAACCCGTCAAAGATCGATGGGGATTTAGCTGTCGATTCGCCTTGTTTCTCAAGCTGGTACTTTTCGTTTGGTTTTTTCAGCAGGCGGTTACGACAGCTTATGGATTGGGCGAACAAGCCGATAGCGCTCAGGAGGTTGTTTTCTTTAATCGCATTCCCCGCGATTTTTATGGATTAGTACCAGGATTAGCATCTGGTTTAGTTTGCGGATTCAAACTGGAACAACAAACAAATCAATTGACTCTTTGGTATTTTCAAGCTTTAGGACAGGGACGTTGGCTTTTAGAAAATTTTTCCCAGGTGTTTGCTGATGAAGGGACTTTTGGTGCACACGCTTTGCTACTGTCCGGTACCAGTGTAGCTCCTCAAAGCCCTGTGGATCATATTAATTGCCCAGTAGATTACCTCCTTCGCCCGAAAGAACGCAGCGCCACAGAAGCAATTTCTCAAAGTAGTTTCTACTTTTCTCCCTGTTACTGGCCAGATGGAAAATGCGTTCGCGTTTCTGGGGTGGATTCTAAAGAAGAATCACTGTTACAAATTGTGCGTTCGCTGCTGCGTCAAACTGACGTTTTGCAACGGGATTTTGATGCTCTGCCTGAAGGTCGCAAGCGTCTGATTTGGTATGTCAATAGTTACGAACAAGTTGAATTTGTTTACAATGCAATTTTATCAATTGATACTCTCGGAGAATGGAATAAGCGCGTTGCAGCTTTAACAGCCAGATCACCCCTTGAGGAAATCGATGAATCTTTGATTCCGCGTGGTAACGTAGAAAACTTTGCTCAGACGAATCGAGCTATTTTAATTGCACCTATAGCAGCAATTGGGCGGGGTAAAAATATTCTCAACGAGCAAGGATTAAGTGCCTTTGGTGGCGCTTACTTTCTAGTTCGTCCCCATCCTGCACCTGACGACCTTGATTACAAATTTCGGTTGGCCTTGTGTAGAGAAAGAAAGGCGCTGGCCCAAGAGAGAGAAGGGAACTTGCGTGAAGCTGCTGGAGATTGGAAAATCGAAGGCTATCGTCTGTTTCTCAAGAGTCTTGACACTGTGTTGCAGTATTCCCACAAAGGGTTAGAAAAAGATGTCCGAGAAGGACTGATTTGGAGCCAGATGGTACTAACGTGGCAGGCGATCGCCCGTACCATTCGCGGCAATCAACCGACTCTAGTTCGGTTTATCGATGCGGCTTGGGCTCCCAACCTTGCTGAAAAGAAACCGGAAACTGAGCAAGACTCATTACTTAAAGGATTTGAGTACGTCCTTCGTCCCTACTTTGGCAAGACAAGAACAGCTTTTGACACGCGGGAACTCGCTCTCGTGCGCTCACTCTATGAACCTTTTTATCGTGCATTGGAGAAAATCGATGGCATCAAAATCTAATACAAAATCTAAAACAATCCAATTGTTGGCGTTACAAGTTCCCACTCAACTCTCGCTCCCATTTGATTTGTATGCCTTGAGTGTTCCTGATGAGTGGAAAGAATTATTTAGTCGGCTCCAAAAGCACAAGCTAAATAAAAATTCTGTCTTGCCACCCGTTAAATGCCTCAACCAAGTTCTTCAACTGCTGGTAGATGGCATTTTATTCTCTTCTCCCAATGCTTTCGAGCTAAGACCTGCTAATTGGCTGTATTTCAAAACTGAAAACATCGATACTAATTATATTGCTACTGTTGTCAAAAACTGGCTGCGTGTTTCCTTTGAAAATTGCAGCTTTTTGATAAGCGATGATTTGGATAAAATTAATCGTCTCTCTGGTAGCGATTTAAAAATTAAAGCAGTGCAGCTTAACCAACCTATTTGGGAGATTAAAGATAAAAAAGTAAAAATTGACGAATTGCATTATGATTTAATTCCTTATCTTTTAGCAAGCGCAGTAGCCAAAAGCCCTCTTGCTTTGATTAATCCTAAAAACAATGAGGAATTTGAGCAACTAAATTTCCGCGAAATTGTCTCGGCTGAATCTGGTGGTGCTAAAGAAGTCGTTAGCTGGCCTCCGATGCAAGCAGTTCCAAGCAGCAAAAAACAAAATAGCGAAGAAAAGGAAGCAAGAACACATTACTACTCATACTGCTTGACATTCGCTCTCCATTATAGTGCAGGTGGAGAACCATATATCATTTGTGACTATGGCATTAAGCGGTGGGTTAGTTGGGAATTTAAATATCTGCATTCAGGTGCAACAGTCTTCATTAAACCTACGAACTCAACAAGATTTGCTGCCTGTAAATTGAAGTATATGGGCAAGGAAAAAGGTATAGATTTTGAAAGCAATCTTGCGCGTTTAGTTAAGGAACTTGACTTCCGAGATAAATTTACTGCTAAAGATGTAATTCAAAACCCTTGTAAAAATGATGAACTTGCTTGGGGAGTAACTTATAGTAATACTATGTCACGCTCCCATAATACAGACGTTGGCTTTTTCCCTATAGACCATGAAATTTTTCTACAAGCCTGTAGGTCACGATTTAAAGAGATTTTTGGTGACAAGTTCCCTCTTGTAGAAATTTATTCGGCTTGTGCTAACAATAAAGCATTAAGAAAATCAGCTTCCCAGTACAAACAGGTAACTGAATTTATTAAATCTCACTTTGCAGACGAAACTAAGGCTCCTCCTTTTTATATTCCACCCAATCTGAAGTTGGTGTTGTTAGCCCAAAGCAAAGAAGCTGAGGATTTGATACGAGTTCTGGCGAGGAAGTATAAAATTAATGATGTAATTGTCCCAGAACTTGGAACTCTGGGGGCTGAATTATCAGGAAAAAAATGGGAGACAGACTGCAAAAGTAGAATTAAAGAATTTCAAAGCCATCAAGAATTAAGAAAAATTATTTCCGCAGATAACCAAGCAGTCACATTAACTTTAATTGAAATATTGCCCAAGGATAATTTTTGGAAAAATCCTGAGAAAGATCCAAAGCCTTGTTTCCGTCCGGCTTTAGCAATGATGGGTAGTGTTACAGATCACTTTGTACCCAAGGACGAAAATGATGGCCAAGATTCGCTCGAAATCGAAGATTTGAATGATAAAATTGCTCAAAAAAAAGCAGCAAAAGGGGCAGCAAAAAACGAAGGGAAACCCCATAAATCAAAGTCCCTAAAAAGTAAATATGCTCATCGCGTAGAAAATACGCTACTGAGTGGTCTATCAATGGCTGGCGCTTATCTCTATCCTACTTTTGAAACAGATAAATTTCCCTCAAATGTTGCAAGTGTAGGTGTATATCTTATCCGTTACTACATTGGTGAAAAAATTCAATATATGCCTGTGGCAGTTCGTATGGATAAGGAAGGTATTACCGCTAAAGCCTATGGACTTGACGACTGGCTTACTTTTCATAGTTTTCAAGTAAAAATGGCATCAGGGGCAAAGAAATTTCAGGCTATTGATTTTAATAAAAGTGACATTCAATCTTGGGTGTTTAATAATCTCTTCCAAGAAACTAAACAGCCAACGCTATTCTGCTTTGATGCTGCCAATCTACGCACTTGTGGTTTAATATTTCTCCAAAAGCAGTTTTGGCAAAAGCACTCTCTCGCTTTTGATACAGGTAAAAATATTACCTTCCCTTCCATTTCAGAATACCCTAACGTTCGCGTAGCCTCTATTATTACGCCTAATACATTAGAGGTTCCTATCTACCGCGTTTGCGATGAAGAAAAGAAATTAGCAGGACACACCGCAGGTGTTTTTTATCCCTCGTCTCAGAATGCTGAATGTGGATACTACTACTTGAGCAATCAGCGCCCTGAATCTCGCAGTGGTGGTATTCTTCAGGAAAGTAAATTAATACCGATGGCAAAAACAAGAGGTGAGAATATAGGAGATATGAAGAAGCCCAAGCCCTATGCACAAGGTTATAATCCGCGTGGCGTTTTCCTCAACCTTACTCTTCAAGAAGGGGATTGCTTTAGTGATTGGGCAAGTTTCGTTCAATGTCTGCGACTTTACGGATTAATTCATTATCTCGGTACTACAACATGGCCTGCTCCACTTCACCTTGCTGCTGGGCTTGATGCTTATCGACCGATTCAAGCTATTCGCCAACCCTAATCCTACTTATAGGGGTAAAGCCGAGATACGGGCACAACATGACAAAATGTAAAGTTTTCTAAAACTCCTTCTTCCGGCCCATGCTGGACGGTCAATACTCAGGCTGCAAAGGCACAGTAGTAGTAATACTTTAGCCTCGAATTCGCATTAAAAAGTCGTTATTGCTGAATATTTCAGGCTTTGCCAATTTACGCTATTCTGCCTTTGACTTTACACAACTTTATATGTGATGCCAAGGGACACCGGGTAGGCTGTTCCCTCTCCCATAAGCCGGTGAATCTAAATGTCTTTTTAGTTGACTCTTGAGTTACTGGATAACGCTTGCTAAACTCTCGCGTCGTGCAGAAAGTAAGTAATTAGATGTCCACATCGGGCTATCTGGTCGATGGAGGATAGCATTTTATTCGTCATCGGGCGATTAAGCCGGTGTGTTGTGCTGGCCATTTTACCCTTAAGTCTGCTATCAAATGCCGGTCTTAGCACATCTAAGAGCGGCGGATGGTAGCTGACACTTGTGCCAAAAAAACACTATCGAGGAGGGACATTCTGCTTTAGGGACGGCTTTTGAAAAAGATGTACCCCACCTACCGTGCGGGTAATACCGGCCTGGGTACTTACCCCATATTTTCCTTATCTGCCGTCCAAAGATACTGATGTTTGGGGTAATGCCGGCGACTTATGGGTGGGCGCATCTTCCTAGACAGCTTTTACCTTAAAAAATGAAGCATACTTTTCCCTTATGCTTCTTGTACTGCAATCAGGTTAGTTTTTTATTTATTTCTTATTCAAAGTAAAATCGTATAATTATTAGGAACCATTTTTTTAGATGTGGACACATTTGATAAAAAATTGAGAAAAGTTTTTTTATTTTTCTTTGGTGGGCAATAAATCTTTTAGGCGTGGTAGTTTCGCGCTAAAAACTTTATGGAAAAAGGAATTTACCCAAGATGGTTTATTTGAAGAACGCGAACCAGGTAGAGCCTGGTAGCGCCTTATTGCCTCTGGGGAAGTAAAACCCATAGAGTGTGGGAAGATAAAAACACAAAGTATGGGTTAAATGTCCCGTTTCCGCCTATGAAAGCGTCCAAAAAAGGTAATGATGTCCCAGTTGTTCTGGCATTAGCGGAACCATTACCTCTAGCTAGACACCCGGCGGCTGTCTACTTGAGTCAATTAGCAGCGTCGTCAAGGCGGACGATGACACATAATCTGAACTGGGTGGCCAATTTATTAAGTAATGGGCAATGTGATCACCTGACTTTGGATTGGGCAAAACTAAGATATGAACACACCGCTGCGCTACGTTCGGTTTTGGCAGAAACACATCCACCAACAACAGGCAACCTGAAGCTGACAGCAGTTAAGCAAGTTCTAAAATGTGCTCGGAAACTGAAGCTGATAAGCATTGATGATTATGAAGATGCAGTGAGTGTTGCTCCCCTAACAGGAAATACACCACCAAGGGGCCGGCTTTTACAACCAGAAGAGATAGGGGCGCTGATCCGGGTATGTGTAGAATCTAAAACGCCAGCCGGGATGAGAGATGCAGCGGCAATTGCCTGTTTATGTGCAGGATTAAGGCGATCTGAAGTAGTAGCACTGAATTTAAAAGATTATAATGCAGAGAACGGCTGTTTATTGGTAGTAGAAGGAAAAGGGAAAAAGACAAGACAGGCGTATTTACCACCGGGGGGCACTAAATTAATTGAAGATTGGTTAGGGGTGAGAGGACGTAAGGCCGGCCCATTACTTTACCGGTGTGTTGGGAAGGCCATTCAAACGGAACGCATAACTGCCGATGCCCTAGCATTAAGGTTGATAGAAAGGGGGGCAGCAGCCGGCCTTGGTACTTTCTCTGCCCATGATTTCCGCCGCACATTTATTAGTAATCTGTTGGATAAGGGCGCGGATATGGTGACGGTACAAAAGTTGGCCGGTCATGCAGACCCGGCGACTACGGCTAAATATGACCGGCGTGGTGAAGAGGTAAAACGTAAAGCTGTCGAATTGTTAGATGGGTTCGGTTTAAATCCTGAATTATAGTAATTCCAGCAACTAGACAAACCCAATTAAAAAAGGGAACAATGCCAATATTATTTATAATTTATTTCCATCAACCAGCCGGCTCTCCCCAAAAGCTTTGGATAGATGGAGCATATTCTGAATTATCAGGAGAAGAGGCCGGTTGGGCCACATAACGGGCTGAGTTTTCCATTGCTAAAATCCGGTCTGTATCTCTTACAAATAATGGCGTAATCAATTCCCGTTCTTGGAGGAAATCTTGGATATTCAACTTCAAACAGCCTTGAGGTAATAATAGTGTTGAAAAATCATCACCGGCTCGTTGAATATCTAAAAACACATCTTTTGAAACAAAACTGTCTAACTCAGTCATTAATTGAGAGGATGGATTAACCGACAACTGAGCCAACAAATTTAAAACCTTTTCGCTTTTCCTCGTAGCCGCAGCTTCAACCATACCGGCCAATTCTGCACCAACAAAATTGAGAGTACGATTAAGCAAAATTTTCCATTCCTTCTCTGATAACGGTGAAGAGTTTTTAAACCGGCGATCAAAACGGGCAGCGTGTAATTCAATAATTTGCTTGCGTTCAATTGCTTGGGGAAAGCCAACATAAAAAATATCATCAAACCGGCCTTTACGAGTAAGTTCAGGAGGCAAGGCAGCAAGCCGGTTGAGTGTCGCAATCACAAATGTTTCAGATGTCTTATCCTGTAACCACGTCAACAACTTACCCAAAATCTGAATACTGGTGGCCGTCTCCCCCGTCAAATCCCCACTACTGGCAGAAAACAACTTATCAAACTCATCAAAATAGAGGACAGACCGGCCTAAAGCTTCAACGCGGCGCAGTAA
>NZ_JAMXEX010000030.1:0-12538 GCF_025370775.1 Ancylothrix sp. D3o
CAAATGTTACAACTTCGTTGTGCTTATCTTAATGGTCAACTAGCCTAAGCGGTCTTTTACAAAAACGGGATGCTCCCATGCAGTGACGCCGGTGGATATGATATTCTCAACCTCTGAGATTCAAGAAAATTGAGCAGAGAAACCGGGGTTTTCAAAGCTTTAGTTTACGGCTAAAAAGTTAACTGAACCCCCCAGTTTGTGAAATTAAACGGTAATGCCGGTTTGATTGATATCGTTTTCTACAACTAACTGCAAGTTGCCTTTAGTGTAGGTGGTTTCAGTTGTACCAACGCTGCTAGTAAAACCAAAGCCGGTTAAATTAGCAGTCACAACATCTCCACTATCACCGCGTACAGTTAAACGGTTGAAACCACCGGCACCACGAGTTTCTTCAACCAAGTTCAACAAAGCACCATAACTTAAAGCGAGGGTGTTATTGCCGATGCCGGTTAAGTCGATAGTTTCAAAAGATGCGATTTTTGTATTATCAGAAGTGCCGGTGAGGTCTAAAGTTATGCCACTTCCTGCTAATACCAAAGTATCATTTCCTAAACCACCATCTAAGCGGCGGAAATTAGCATTGTTGATGCTAATAGAATCATTACCTGTACCGCCATATATCAGGACATTAGTAAAGCCACCATCACTGAGAATATCATCCCCGGCTGCACCAACTAAAGCTTCATTATTAGCGGTGCCGGTGAGATTATCAACAGCATCAGTACCAAGTTGAGTAACTGCGCCGGTGAAGTCTCCACCAAAAATGACGTATGACTTGCCAGCATTAATAACAGCAGCAGGATCAGCACCCGGAACACCCACCATTAAATCAGCAAAACCATCACCGTTGATGTCCCCTGCACTGCTTACAGAAACACCGCTAGAGTCACCAGCAGTCTCGCCATTGATGATAAAACCGCCCGTACCGAGAGAATTTAAATTAATTGCATTAGCGTCTGTTTTCCCAAACAGCAGGTAAGACTTACCCGCATCAACTCCTGAAGCAGGATCAGCACCAGGACCACCGACAATTAAATCAGCCAAACCATCCCCGTTGACATCTCCTGCGCTGTTGACAGAAATGCCACTAAAATCATTAGCCGCCTCACCATTAATGGTAAAACCACCAGTACCGAGAGAATTTAAATTAATTGCATCAGTGTTTGTTTTGCCAAACACCAGGTAAGACTTGCCGGCATCAACTCCTGAAGCAGTATCAGCAAATAAAGTACCAACAACTACATCAGCCAAACCATCACCATTCACATCGCCGGCACTGTTGACTGAAAAGCCGCTAAAATCACCAGCCGCCTCGCCATTGATGATAAAACCCCCCGTACCGAGAGAGCTTAAATTGATTGCTGTAGCGTCCGTTTTGCCAAACACTAGGTATGACTTGCCGGCAGCACTACCAGAAGCAGGATCAGCATAGCGGGCACCAACAATTAAATCAGCAAAACCATCACCGTTTACATCTCCTGCATTGCTGACAGAAAATCCGCTCTGGTCACCAAAAGCTTGTCCATTAATGATAAAACCGCCGGTACCGAGAAAACTTAAATTAATTGGTGTAGTGTCTGTTTTGCCAAACACAACGTATGACTTGCCCGTATAATTACCAGACGTAGGATCAAAACCAGGATTACCAACAGGGAAAGAAGCAGGAATAGGACCAGGCGCACCAACAATTAAATCAGATAAACCATCACCATTCACATCGCCGGCACTGCTAACAGAATAGCCACTAATATCAGACGCCACCTCACCATTGATGATAAAACCACCACTACCGAGAGAGATTAAATTAATTGTATTAGTGTCTGTTTTTCCAAACACAACGTATGACTTACCAGCACGATCAACAGAAGCAGGATCAGCTTCGGGAGCGCCAATAATTAAATCACCAAAACCATCGCCGTTGACATCTCCTCCACTGCTGACACTCCAGCCAGTCCTGTCACCCGCCGCTTCACCATTAATAATAAAACCCCCAGTACCGAGAGAATTTAAATTGATTGCCGTAGTGTCTATTTTTCCAAACACTAGATAAGACTTCCTGGCATTAATATCAGAACTAGGAGTATTACCAGGAGCAGCAACAATAAAATCAGCCAACCCATCACCGTTGACATCTCCTGCACTACTGACAGGAAAGCCGCTCATTTCATTAGTCACCTCACCATTAATTACAAAACCCTTCGCCCCCAATGGCAAATTCGTCGCCGATACAATATTACTCAAATTCACCGAATTAACAGAAGTGATATTGAAATTCACTGCTGCTTCAGCAGTTCCTCCATTTTCATCTGATACTGTGTAAATAAATGAGGCGTTACCTGTAGTTGTGGGATTAAATTTTATTAACCCATTTATCAGAGATACAGTGCCATTTGTGGGATTAGAAACACTGGTAACAGTCAAGGTATCATTTTCTGCATCGCTATCATTTACCAGTAAAGTTGAAGCTTGAATTAAAATTCCTGTCCTCAACAAAACTGTTGCATCTGGCATAAGATCATCTACAGCCACCGGCTGCTCATTAACAGCATTAACAGTCAAACTTGCCGTATTTGTAGTGCTACTAAAAGCTGTTGTTCCACCATTTAAGGAAATATCTGCTACATCGCCATTTATCCCACTCGTGGTATCCCAAGCACGGAAAGTAATATTTCCAGAACTGCCGTTATAATTAGGATTCGGAACAAATCGAATTTTGTTAGTAGCAGAAGCCGTTAACAGTCGTGCAGCATTAGAAATATCTACACTACTTCCTGTGGTAGCTGAAAAGTCGTTCCAGGTAGTTCCATCTGTCGTGTATTGCCATTTACCATTGATATTATCAACACCTGTTACGGCAATACCTTTAACAGCGCCAACATCCACATCATTAATAAATGATGTAATTGCTGTAATATCAACTGCCTCGCCGTTATTAGTTGTGGCATCTTCATCAATTGCTGTGAGAGTGACTGGAGTTGCTGTTAAAGTGGGGGCATCATTAACATTAGCAACTACAATATCAAAGTTGCTTGATACTGAAGCATTACCTGTGTCTGTTGCTGTGACTTTTACAGACAATGTGCCAACATTTTCGTTAAGTGGGGTTCCACTAAATGTCTGTGTTGCCGCATTAAATGTCAACCAAGCCGGTAATGCTGTTTGATCTGCAAGAGTTGCACTATAAGTTAGGGTATCTCCTGCATCTGTATCGTTTAAAGTGCCGGCAGGAATGGCAAAGCTAAATGCTGCATTTTCTGTGGCATTTTGATTGCTTATTGATGTAACTGTTGGCGCATCATTAACATTAGCTACCACAATATTAAAGTTGCTTGATACGGAAGCATTACCTGTGTCTGTTGCTGTCACTTTTACAGTGATAGTCCCCACATTTCCGTTAGCCGGTGTTCCACTAAATGTCTGGGTAGCCGCATTAAAACTTAGCCAAGCTGGTAATGCTGTTCCATCTGGAAGCGTTGCCGTATAAGTTAGGGTATCTCCTGCATCTGTATCGTTAAAAGTGCCGGCAGGAATGGCAAAACTAAATGCTGCATTTTCTGTGGCATTTTGATTGCTTATTGATGTAACTGTTGGTGTATCGTTAACATTAGTAACCACAATATCAAAGTTACTTGATACTGAAGCATTACCTGTGTCTGTTGCTGTTACTTTTACAGACAATGTACGGACATCACCATTAGCCGGTGTTCCACTAAATGTCTGTGTTGCACTATTGAATGTCAGCCAAGAAGGTAAAGCACTTCCATCTGCAAGAGTTGCCGTATAAGTTAGACTATCGCCTGCATCTACATCACTAAAAGTGCCAGCTGAAATAGCAAAGTTAAATGCTGCATTTTCTGTGGCATTTTGATTGCTAATAGTAGCGGCAACTGGAGGATTATTTACAGCATTTACTGTCAAATTAAAGTCATCACTGATGGCATTTCCATTTGGATCTGTGGCGGTAACTTTAATTCCTAAAACCCCAACATTTGCATTAGTTGGTGTGCCGTTAAATGTCAGAGTCGTTGGATTAAATTGTAGCCAGCTTGGTAGGGGTGTTCCGTCTGCTAAGGTGGCAGTATAAGTTAAATTGTCATTTTGGGGATCTGTAAATGTTCCCGCAGGAATTGTGTAATTAAATAAAGTGCCGGCTAAAACATTGTTTTGATCGGCGATAGGAGTTGCTACAAAAGGTGCTTCTGGTGAGGCGGCATTTATGACAATATCAAAGTTTTGAGTTGCCGTTCCTGCTTTTCCATCACTGACACTAACTATTAACGAAAGTGTGCCGATATCTGTGGCTGTTGGTGTCCCTGCAAATGTCTTAGTTGCGGCATCAAATTTTAACCACGATGGCAGGCTATTTCCATTACTTAGTTTAACGCTATAGCTGAGCGTGTCTCCATCGCTATCACTAAAGCTATTTGCCGGGATCGTAAATTGAAAGGCGCTCTTTTCTGTGGCTGTTTGTGATGTTATTGTTGTGCCAGTTGTGGGTGCGTTATTTGTCGGTGTTGGCGTTGGTGTTGGGATATATGCTGGTGTTGAAGCAGTTAAACCAACAAAATAACTACGCTCAATTGTAGCCGCTTCTATGCCCCGTAAAATTGCTAAATATTGTCCAAAAACTGTTTCTTGAATAATGCTAAACCCAGCATACTCTCCAGTCCCGCTAAAAATCTTTATTTGCTCAAATGTTAATCCACCAATAAATTCTATTTTGTCAGAACCTTTTACAAAATCTGTAATATAGTCTGAATCTTTAATTTCTGCGCCGCCTGTTGATAAAATTCCGGGGATATCTTTGCGTAAGCCTATCACAAAGGTATCATTACCGTCTTTGCCGCTTAAAGTATCTGCACCTAAGTCTCCCACAAGTCGGTCATCTCCCATATCTCCTGATAAAATATCATTTTCTACTCCTCCATTAAGGGTATCGTTGCCTTTTCCGCCAGCTAGAGTATCGATGCCGGTGTTTCCGAAAAGCTGATCTTCTCCCCCATTGCCAAAAATTAAATCATCACCGTTATTCCCGATCAGGAGGTCATTGCCTTTACTGTCGTTGTTGCTGCTGCCAGAACATCCGCCAAACAGGGTGTCGTTACCTAGTTCACCTTTAACTGTATCATTGCCTAAATCACCATAGACTTGATCATCGTCTGCGCCTCCTTGTAGTAGGTCTTTTCCCTTTCCGCCGTGTAGGGTATCATTGCCGGTGTTGCCAAATATTAAGTCATCATCTGTATTGCCAAATAATAAATCGTCATCGGCTAACCCAAATAATATATCAGCAGCGGCAATTCCCGCAAGGATATCTGCATCTATTGTTCCAATTAAAACATCTTTATTGGGATTGCTTTGTTCTGACATGAGTTTTGGTAGATAAAAATTAAAGGTTCGGAGCAACAAAGGTGAATTGTTCAAGCTCTAAGGCCCTAAATTCCCGCACACTCTACATACCCGGTTCCCCAATGGTTCACCAGTCTGATTCAACGAAATTGCAGTAACACTCCAGTTAAATTTTAGTGCTTAAAATACCCCCATACTTGAGGTATTGTGATAATTTATGAGACGCTCTCAAACTTTGGACTTATCAACCCATGTCCGCAGGGATTTTCCTGCGGACACTGTTTAGATCCCAATCCATTCTTACCCAGGTGATACAAGCGAAGGTTGGGGGCTGATGAAGAGACAATTGTCTTCAATGCTTGGTAAAGTAAAGCTTCCAACGCTTTCTAACACATCTATAAGCCAAATGACCCACCAAAGGGAAAAATAGGTGTGGTAGGAATGCTAACAATGATAGGAGCAACAAACTTTAAATCAGAAGTTGTAATGGAAGTATTAACAATTCCAATTACATCTCCTTGATAAGCGATTGATGTGCCAGCAAAAAACGGAGAAAGAGTATAGTCGGAAGCCTTACCGTAAACCTGAATTTTATCACCTTCAGTACGGTTAAAGTCTAAAATAGAAGCCACTCCATCTGTAAAAGCAGTTCCGGCAAAAGTTGAAGAAATACCCAGAACAAATAAATCTTCTCCAAACCCTCCAGTCAATTGATCAAACTGGCTTCCACTTACTTGTGCCCCAAAACCAACAAGAGTATCATTGCCATCATCACCATAAAGTCTGTCATTGCTAGCACCTCCATAAAGGGAATCATTACCTCGTGCGCCTATAAGTTCATCTTGGCTTTCACCTCCATTGAGAGTGTCATTTCCCGTTCGACCTTTTAAAATATCAGTGCCATCTCCTCCCTCAATAACATCATCCCCCTCTCCTCCATCTAAATTATCGTGACCAGTTTCACCAAAGAGGGTATCATTTCCCCCGCTTCCTAATAAAACATCATCTTCTGTGCCACCCCTTAATAGATCATTGCCATCCCCTCCATCTAACGAATCATAACCCCCATCTCCTAAAAGTGAATCATTTCCTAAACCCCCAAGCAAGGTATCGTTTTCTGTTCCTCCACTTAAAGAATCGTTATCTTGATGGCCATCTATATAATCGTTTCCTGCTTCACCTACCAGCGTGTCATTACTCGGTATAGCTAAATTAGCAGGCATAATATCACCAAACAATTGATCATTATCAGCACCGCCATTGATCCAATCGTTTCCGAGTCCTCCGTAAAGGGAATCTACTCCCTGGGAACCGAAAAGTTTGTCATCTCCCTCGTCTCCTAAAAGCCGGTCATTACCTAACTCTCCTTCAATATTGTCCTCATCAAGACCACCAAAAAGCTCATCATTACCATCTCCACCAAAAAGCTCATCATTACCGTAGTCTCCCCACAAATCATCATTATCAGAACCGCCATCGATCAAGTCGTTTCCGAGTCCTCCGTAAAGAAAATCTATTCCTTGGGAACCAAAAACTTTGTCATCTCCCTCGTCTCCTGAAAGCCAGTCACTACCTAACCCTCCTTGGAGATTGTCGTGGCCAAAACCACCTAAAATTTGATCATTACCATCTCCGCCATAAAGCTCATCATTACCATAGTCTCCCCTCAAACTGTCGTTACCAGATCCCCCATGTAAAATATCAACAAATACATCCCCGCTAGAGCCCTGAGTATCATTTGAACTGAACAGCCTGTCATCGCCTTCTCCACCGTCCAGAGAGTCTCCTCCTTCCTCTCCATAAAGCCAATCATTTCCCCCTAATCCTTGTAGGGTATCGTTTCCTTGTCGTCCCCAAATCGTATCATTACCTGCACCGCCAACTATGAGATTATTCCCGGATGTACCGTATAACGTTTGATTCGGTGGTGGCGGCGGCGGCGGCGGTGGCGGTGGCGGCGAAAGCGGACTAATTACATTTAAGGAATAGCTCATAGGATCGCTCACATCCCAAGCAGCTTGGCCAATGATTGCTGCATAGTAAGTTCCAGGCGTTAAAGTGAGGCTGATGCTCTCGGTATCACTTGCTCCGAAGGGCGAATTGTAAGAACGGCCAATAGGAAAATAGAAATCATTGCTACTGTAAAGTTCTAAAGAAGAGTTTTGTCGATCTCCCAAGAAAGTGGAAAGATTAATAGTAACAGGAGCGGTTGAGTTGACGGTAAATCTGTAATAATCAAACGGGTCTTGATTACCCACCATTCCTCGTCCCGATAAAATATTGGTTGAGGGAAGTGAACCTAAATTTACTGCTTCCCCAAATGTATTGTTGCTATCTGTATAACTCATAGTTTGCCTTTTTGCTGAATTGCGTAAATGATCTTCACACTCAAATCGAATTGTGCTTGCTTTCCCCTACGTTAGATGGCGTTTTAAGCCTTAGATGTGGAAAGTTGATTAAGGATAAAGTTGCCTTGAATGGCAAGGCTAAATTCCAAGTATTCATGGCTGTATCTTTCTACTTGTCATGGATTTGGCAGGGTTGTCTAATGCTTTTTGTTACCACTGTTGCCTATTACTCAGAGGGGAAAAACAACTTTTATGCAAATCGGTAAAAAGTTTTTGCGTACATCTAATTTCCAAAATGTTACGGCTAAAGAACAAGCGGACACAACCAAGTGTTCAGAGTGGTATCCCTCCCAGTCTGGTACAGACAAAATCTGGGCAACTCTCGGAGCTCTACATTGAGAGGGAAAAATACCTATAGCATCCAAGCAGACACGGGCAAGATACCGAATTTCATAGCCACACTCGGAAATACCTCATCTCGTGCGAATTGCCGACCGGCATAAACAAAATGTAGATTACCAGCACCCTAGACGAATACTGGCCAATATCTTATCGGGACTTAGACCTTTTTTCACCCCGAAATAGGCTGAAAACCCGTCTGGGTAAAGAAAAGATGTCACGGAACTCATTCAGGCTGAAACCCTTACCAATTCTGGATATATGCTCTTTCAGCCTGAAAAGCTTGCTCTGTCTGGGCTTTTAGCCATTTTTGACTCAGTTTTTGTTTAAGTCCCGTTATCTGCTCGGCATTCCGAAACACTTCAGTAAATAAAAGCACACTACGGCCCTCAATCAACTGCCAAATACGCGCAGAGATAGCAAATGTTACAGACCCGCAAAGTAGGACTTCAAAGCCTCATCTGGCAAAGATTACAGCTATTTTCACGTTTACTACCTGTCTGTGTCCTTCCAATATTTAGATCCCACAGCAGAATATGGATTTTACTCTGCCGTAAGAACTGAGAGAAAATTGGAAACTCTTAGCAGTTAAGGCTTTTACTCTAATTCCTAACAGGTTGAAATCTTAGAAAACAAGTTGGAATTAAACGAGAAAAGTAATATTTACTTTTCTTGACGTACATACTTTTCTCAAATAGCCTATATCTCGATTTTTGGGGAATAAACGCTCAATCCTTTACCAGGTAAAGGTCTTAGGTGCTACTTTGCGATCTATAGCAACTTAACTATTTCTAAACCTATTATTAGTTTTTGTGGCGGTCTTGCCATATTAGCGGGATCGTCCTTTTTTACCATAAAATCAGGATTAAACAAGGGTATATTGTTGGGCATCATAGTTTATTGCCAATAAGCAAGTTGTTTCTTTCTACTTTGGCGCTTATGAGACAAAACCAAAAAACCATTAGTCATCAAACTTTCAGGGGCGCTTGTCGCCCTCTAAAGCTTTTAGATCCCTTGTCGCTCCGTCAGGCTGACCAACTTCTATAAAAAATAGGATACTAACCCAACTAGCGACGTTTTTAAGGCTGACCAATTAATATAAAAGCTGCCCAATCTCTGGGGTTAGGATGTTTTTCGCTTGTTTTTAACATGGCGTTTCTTAATGATAAAGCTTTGTCGCCGGTTTGTTGTAAATTTCGGTAAAATTCTGTCATTAAAAAGGCTGTGGGTGAATCGGGTACTGCCCATAAAGAAACGATTACACTTGGTGATCCGGCGCTGATTAAAGCACGAGATAATCCTATTACACCATCGCCGGTAATTTTACCACGCCCTGTATTACAAGCGCTCAAAACAACTAATTCTGCTTTTAATTTTAGGTTGAGAATTTCGCTTGCTGTGAGGTATCCGTTATCATTAAAATCGGGCGCTAAGGCGATAGCACTTTCTAATCCTTGGGTATCATCAAGTAAGCCATGTGTTGCTAAGTGGATAATTTGGCTTTGCTGCATTTTTTCGATGACGAGTTTTTTGGTGGGAATTGGGCCGGTTAAAGCGTTTGTTTTAAAAATTTTGGCGATTTCTTTTGCTTCTATTTCGGCATTGGGAAGGGCTGCTAAAGGTTGTACCGGCTCGTTTTTTTGTAGGGCTAATTGCCCTGGGGTTGCCAGGGGCATTTTAGGATTACCAATAATAAGTGCTTGGGGGTTAGAATTTGGCGGGGGGAGTTGCTGTTTTTGCTTTAAGGTTAAATCTAGGATTTGAATTGCCGGCACTGTTAAGATGGTATGATTTTCAATTAAATATTTGCCTTGCTGATTTTGCAAGGCGGCAAAGGGTACTAGAAATAACTCTTCGTGGGGGATAAATATTACCCGTTCTTGGGGATTTTTTGGCAGTAAATCGCTGATTGGTTCGATAAGTATTTCATGGAGTTTTTGAAAATGAAAATTAGTGCTATTGCGTGATTCTACTTTGGTAGCAACATCGGTGATGGGGCGGGAAATTGTGACTCCTTCGGGAAAGGAAGATTGTGTGAGGTGAATTTGTTTTGAGGTTTGATCAATTTTGACAACTTGCCAGGGCTCCCAGTCGGGTGCATCGTCTTTTAATTTAACTAAATCACCGGCAGCAAACGCGAGAGTTTCTGTTTCGCCGCGACTACGAACTCCTAAAGAAATACGGCTGCTTGGTATGAGTTCTTTTATGGAAAGATTGAAGGATTTTAAGTTTTGGCGGCGAAAGTGAATTTGGCCGGTGGGTTGCACTACCCAGATAAATAATTCTCCGGCTTCTCCTCGTAGTTTTCCTTGCCTTAAAAAGCCGTCTTCTGGAATTATTGAATATTCAATTAAGGTGGCGTTGTGTGTACGGGCTATTTGCTGTATTTCGGTTATGTTGGGGGGTGTTGGGAGGTTTGAATTTTGGACTGAAGAAAGTTGTTTTGATAATAAGCTAACAAAAGCGCGGCTTCTTCCATGTTCGGAGATTTCTAAGGCGCTATCGGGCCGGTTTTGAGCAATTAAGACTTGTTGTAATAAGTTATAGGTGAGGGCTTGAGTATCAAAAATTGAGATATGATAGCTATCATTAAGGTTGGTTCGCAGAGAATCTAAAAGTTGAATGGCTAGGCGTAATTGTTTTTCGGCTTCGTCTAGTTTTCCTGTTTTAAAAAAAGCGTGGGCGAGGTTATTGAGGGCTTGGGCTTGTTGTTGGGGTGAGTTAATTAAGCGGGTAATTTGTAAGCTATTTTCGTGATATTGAATTGCTTTTTGATATTCGCCTAATTGGTCATAAAAAATGCCTAAGTTGCTGAGGGCTGCGGCTTGTATGGGGCGATTGTTAATTAATTGGGCGATTTCTAAACTTTTTTGATAGTAGGTGAGGGCTTGGGTTTGGTTTCCTAGGGCGTGGTATGCTGAACCTAAGTTATTAAAGGTATGGGCTTCTCCTTCTTTGTCGTTGTTATTTTGAGCGATTTGTAAGCTTTTTTCGTAATAAGAAATTGCTTGTTGATTATCGCCTAAATTGGCTGATATAATTCCTAAATGTCCTAATGCAATTCCTTGGCTAAGGGTGTCGTTGGTGGTTTCGGCAATTTTAAGGCTTTGCTGATAGTTTTGGATGGCTTGCTCATATTCTCCTAATGCGCTATAGGTGTTTCCTAAGTTGTTTAAGAGGATGATTTGTTTTTGGGGGTTTTGGAGGTTACGGTGAATTTCTAAGGCTTGCTTTAAGTAATCTATGGCTAAGAGATAGTTTCCCAAGGCTTTGTAGGCGATTCCTAAGTTTCCTAATATTACGCCTTTTCCGTCGTGGTTGTTAAGGTTTTGATAAAGTTCTAGGGCTTTTTGCCAAGATTGAATGGCGGCTTGAAATTGGCTTTGTTGATAGTGTTTTAATCCTTGTTGTAAAAGTTGTTCGGCTTGCTGTGGGGGTAGATTTTGTATGGAAATGTTTGTTTTTTGATAGTTGGGGGGATTAATGGGGGTTTGGGCATGAGTTTTTCTGCCGGCCATGAGGATATAGCCGGCAGATAATAGGGTGAGGATGGTAATTTGTTTGGATGTTATTTTTGAGGGCATCCGATGGGTTTAATAGGGTTTATTGAATTTGGCAAAGGGTAGGTAATTGTAGCTGTGAAAGTTGTTTTTTGGCGATGAGGGATGAGGTTTGAGAGTTGTTTAGGTGGCAGTTTATGGTTAGGGAGTCTTGGGGTTTGGATAATAGAGAGGAGTCGAGCGATAAAATTTGTGAGGGTTGATTGTTTGGCTGGGATGAGGTAAGGGTTGATGTTTGGTTTAAGGTTTGTTGGATGTTGTTAAAAGTGGGTTTTACGGAGTTATTAGTATTGTTTGCCGGTGACGAAATTGGACTACCTGCTCCTGTTGTGGATGAGGCTGCGGGTAATGATTCGGGGGTGATTGTTGATAAGTTTTGGGAAATTTGGGTGGTAATGGTTCTAGTTTCTGTGGGCGATAATTGGGGTTGGTTTTGGATAGTTGGGATGGAGGAAATGGGAGTTATAATTTCCATGACTGGAGTGGAGGGAATGGTTGAGGTAATTTGGTTTTGTTGATTTGGGAGGGTTGTTATGGTTGAGGTAATTTGGCTTTGTTGATTTGGGAGGGTTGTTATGGTTGAGGTAATTTGGTTTTGTTGAGTCGGGAGGTTTGTTATGGTTGTTGGGGGTGTAATTTGGTTTGTTTGAATTGTGGGGGGTTGGGATGCCGGTGTGGTAATAGGTGTTATGGGTGTGGGATTAATTATTTGATTTGTGGGGTTAGGGTTGGTGTTTGGGTCGGGCTTTATAGGCGAAATTGGTGGGTTAGGGTTGGTGTTTGGGTCGGGCTTTATAGGCGAAATTGGTGGGTTAGGATTGGTGTCTGGGTCGGTTTTTATAGGTGGAGTTTCTGGGTTAGGGTTGGTGTTTGGGTCGGGCT
>NZ_JAMXEX010000030.1:12638-30753 GCF_025370775.1 Ancylothrix sp. D3o
TTATAGGTGGAGTTTCTGGGTTAGGTTCGATGTTTGGGTCGGGCTTTATAGGTGGAGTTTCTGGGTTAGGTTCGATGTTTGGGTCGGGCTTTATAGGTGGAGTTTCTGGGTTAGGTTCGATGGTTATTGGCGGATCTACAGACGGAGGTTGAGGGGGTACCGGAGTGAGTGGTGTGGTAAAAGTTATCTGGATTTTATTATTTCCAACTGCATCATTTGTTGTGAGGGGAATATTTCGAAAAGAATTAATGAAGCCACCATTATTGTCATTGGCAGTAATCGCACCGACAGTGAAGCTAGAATCTGAAGAGATATTTGTCTCCAAAATCCGATTGTTAGATATTATCATCTCTCCATTAGATTCAATAATAGGCCCAACTATAAAAGTTCTCCCACCATGTTCAATGCGAATTTGGCCACCACCCCAACTTGTTCCGGTTGTCAATATACTTGTGAATAAATTTCCTTTAACGAAATCACCCCTAATGGTATCTGGACTCATACGAATACTTGTAAACTCTGAGTAAATAAAGCCATCATTGGCGCGAAATAAACCAGGCGTTTTGATAGTCACATCACCCCCTTGCCGACCACTTGTGTTTATAGAACTGACAGTAATGTTACCGTTTATAGATGATAAATTTACAAAACCTGGGTTATATCTATCGTTGTTATAATCAGCAAACATTCTAATATGGCTAGTGTTAATATTACCCTTTGCTGACAAAATTACTGGGCCACCTATTCTGAGATTTGTAATAGGGTTTGGTTCAAGTGCAATGGTATTAATATTTCCAACTTTAATGCTTCCTGATGATGCTGTTTCAGTAGCAGTGAAAGTTGCTCCTCCAATGGGAAGAGAGGGGATATTGGGAGTATTTTGTAATTGGCTGACACCGGCCCGCAAAATTAAAGCCGGTCTGCTAGTTAAAATTGGAATATCTGGATCTGTTCCAGTTTGAATAGAAGTATTTGGCCGATCAATTGTAATATCTCCGCCTGTGATGTTTCCCATCGCTTCTACTTTTAGAGAATGACCTTCATAATTTCCAAATGTAACATCACCAGCCGAACTGATAATGCCATCAGAACTAATAGAAGTCATGCTTAAGTTCCCAGGGTTTCCTAATAAGTTTAGAGCCAAAAAATTGCCTCCGGTGACAAAGCGACCATTGGCGGTAATGGTTCCATCACTTACTAGGGAAAGATTCCCGCCGGTTTCAAAAATAGACAAAGGGTGCTCAAGTGCTTGAATATTGATATTATTCTTTCCTTGAATCAGCAGGTTTTCGCCTACGGTCGTAATAAGGGGTCTGTCGAGAGTGTCCGAGATTTGTACTTGATTTTGCCCTATTAATTGCAAATTACCTGTTGTATTAATTAGACTGTTACTCAGATTTAAGTCTTGTTCTGCCTCTAAAGTAACATCTCGTGCAATTATTTTAGTGTTATCAATATTAACGTTTGTTTTGGCTTGGACATTCAACTGACCGAGAATGAGTGTTGATGCAATTCCAAAAGTAACGTTATTTCCCATTATAGTCAGGCTATTACGGGAATCTAAGCCGAGGGGAATCATACCCTCTAAACTATTATCAAAAAAGGTGACATTATCATCATAGCCATTTAACGTGATATCTCCACTGTTGTTTTCACCAGTTGTGATAGAAACATCGCCTCTAATATCTAATTGCCCTTTTACTGTAATATTACCTTTTGATGAAGTGCGAATATTTCCAGGAGTAATTGTCGGTCCTTCCAGATTAATATTACCTCCTGTACCTGTTCCTTCAACGGAAGCATTGATTTGTCCTATTCTAATACTAGAGGTACCAAATTCTCCTACTTTTACGGTAATGTTTCCACCTGAGCCAGGGAGGGTAAAAAGACCAAGGGGTAAGCTAAAAGCCGAAGAGTTTAAATTTCCTGTATTAACGTTTTCTCTCCCTATCAAAGTTATATCTCCAGCAGCGCCGGAAGAATTGGTATTTATATCGCCGGTTGTAATAAAACTTCCAGAAATAGTTACATTTCCACCTCCTAGAAGACCTGTTGTATTGATATTACCAGTGTTAATAGATCCACCTGAAATAATGACATTTCCCCCGCGAGTGTTGATGCTATCACCGGCATTCATAGAAAAATTACCCCTGAAATCTCCATCAGCATTGGCCTTAAATGTCACAGTTTGTCCCAAAGCTGTTTGTAAATTTAATTGATTGCCGGGTAAATCTTCAATAGTAATATCATTAGTTGCTTCCAGAACAATATTACCTGTTAAACTTTCTAAGTAACTTCTAGTAATTACAAAAGGGTTTATGGAGAAAGACTCATAGGCAAAAATTGAGCCGTTATTTATTAGACTGTTGTCATTATCTACTGCACTCTCAACAATTCTGATATTTTGTGGATCTAGTAGCAATGTTCCCAACCGGCCATTATCAGCATTTAAGTTAACAGAACCATCAAAAATTAAGCTTTGTTTACCCGATATTTCAACAAAACCACCATTGCCGATATTACTCCCACCACGAGCGCTAATATTACCAGAAAAGCCGGCGATTTCATCAGCCCAAACTATCACTCTCCCACCATCACCGCTCAACAAAGCATCAGCCAAAATATTTGAACCTTGACTTACATAAGTACGCGAAGCATTAGGGATAGTTCCCTGTCCTTTATAATCACCACCGATAAAAACTCTACCACCACCACCGGCCCCAGAAACATCAATATTTGCATCAATTACTGCTAATCTATCCCCTAATATTTGGACATTTCCGCCAGTTCCACCGGCCCTTAAATTAGCAGCATCAATTGTTCCCGAAGTTATGACTGTACCGGCTTTCGGAACTATCGGCACTGTGGAATTGCTTAACTGTACTGTCCCATCAGGGTTAACTGTTAAATTATTGGCATGATTTTCTCCATTACCTGTCAGTAAAGCTGGCAATTCTGTTACAGGTAAAGCTAAATGTTGACCGCTGTTTTCAGGATTAGGTACTTCAAGGTTTAACACCATGCCGGTTTGACTAAGACGCACGACACCCTCACCGGGAACTGCTTGTAAAACAATATTTCCGCCTTCAGAAATAAGCGTGCCGGTGTTGATAACTGTTCCGCCTATTAAGGTTAAATTTTGACCCCTATTAACCCGAAGATCCCCAGAATTAACTAGGTGTGCCGGTGTTGGGTTGGAAAAATTAAAAGCCGTCGGAGCACCTACTAAAAGCTGATAATTATTTGCCCCAGTTGCGTTAAACCAATTTGCACCAAAGCCAATTTTATCAGCAGCGGTAGCCGTAAAAGATGCCGGTACATTTAAGGCAGCATCTCTGCCAAAAATTATCCCCGATGGATTCATTAAAAATAAATTTGCATTACTTCCTGTAACTTGAATTAAGCCGTTAATATACGAAGCTTCACCGCCATTTATTCTGCCTAAAATATTTTGAATCTGCGGGTTAGATTGAAAGTTGGCAATTTGCCCTTGAGTTAAGCCAAATCTTGTAAAACTATGAAACAAATTTGCGCCATTTCCTGAAATTTGGCCGCCATGAATGTCAAAACGGTTGCCATTTGGAGTAACCAGGGTGCCGGTGCCATCGCCTGCGGGTAAAATATTGGGCTGAGAATTTGTTTGAGAGAATGCCGGTTTAGATAAATCAAAACCTATTAACAAAGAAATTGCCAATAGTGAATGCAAGGATTTAATGGCAGTATTCATAAATTTTTCTCCTCAAAGTTGCAAAAAATTTGACAAAAAAAACAGACTGATTCTTTTATCAAAGCAGAGTAGTGGTGGCAAAAGTCAAAATATACCGGCCAATGGCGGCTTTAAGATGAAGCCACCCTAACATTTTTTCTCTCAAAAGACAAGTTAAGATTTTTTACAAATTAACTGCCTTCAGGGAGACAACAATCAACCACAGGCGCAGAAATAACTCGCTCTAATCTTACTAAAGGGTGTTGCAAAAAATTTGACCAAATGCTATGTATTTCCGCGTTATTTGGCTCTAACTGTCGTAATTTAATTACTTCAGTTAGCATCTCATACCAATACCCATTATCTCCGTACAAACTCACTTTTTCTCGTGCAGAAGCTTCCGTCAATTGATTATTTAATTCAGCATTCAAAGATTCCCGAATAATCACCCCATTAACTGATAAAACATCAGCTTGGCT
Source organism: Ancylothrix sp. D3o (assembly GCF_025370775.1). Taxonomy (NCBI): domain Bacteria; kingdom Bacillati; phylum Cyanobacteriota; class Cyanophyceae; order Oscillatoriales; family Microcoleaceae; genus Ancylothrix; species Ancylothrix sp. D3o. The sequence goes on from NZ_JAMXEX010000030.1 coordinate 16,824, forward strand.
TGCCGGATTACAAAAGAAAAAGAAACGCCATCTATATTTTTTACCAACCTCTAAAACAGGTGATTTTTCGGGTGGCTGATAACTGATAATTCCGGGGCCGTTTTTGACATCAAAAGTAGTTTTAGTCACTACTTTTTTGCTGATTTCATCTTCTAAAACAAACTCAACAGAACCGGATGCGTAGGGAACATAAAGCCAAAATGTCGGACGTTCTGAAACAGTTTTGCCTAAATTTGTAGCGGGGATTAAAGCTAAAAAAGAGCCGGTGGGTGCAGCACAAAAAGGACGGCTACCGGCATCTTCTCGCCTTCCAGGGGCACCATCGCTAGGAGGTTCAAAACCGCCACCCTTTGCCAAAGTCAAACCAGGGAATACCCCCATTAAAAAAAACGCAAACATTAATAACAAAGATCGCTGCTTGTTTAAAATCATAATTTGGAATTGATTTTTAGAGATTGTTTTTCGTATTCAATATTAACAGCGATTACTCCTACTGTGACAATCATTGCCAAAAATGCAGGAACAACCGGCACCCAAAAACCCTTTATCAAAAAAACTAAACTAACCCCCCACAAAATCCCCGTCATTCCTGCCATAAAAAGCACCAATTCGCGCCGGCGAAAAGTGCAAAAAACCACCAACCCTCCCACCATTGCAGACATCCATACCGCCACAGCTTCTCCCCAAACATTCCACACAGTTAATAAAGGCCGGTTATCCAAAACGGCGCTAATAATTTGACTCACCATTTGTGCTTGCACTAACACCCCTGGCATTTTCTCATAATAGTCTTTGCCGGCACTATAAGGAGTCGAAAAATCATCACCGGAAATCGGCGCACTCACCCCGATTAAAATTATTTTATTCTTTACTAAATCTGGTTTTATTTCTCCTTTAATTATTTGCGATAATGTCACCCTGAAAGGTTCTTTTTTGCGGTAGTTGAGCAAAACTTGAAACCCACCCCTATCAAGATTTTGATAACCTCCTGTATGAATTTCTAAATCTTGAAACATTTTCTCACCGATTTTAATTTGATATCTTGATAGCAGTTGCGGTTCAATGCCTTTTTCTGCTAGATATTTTAGTGCTACTCTGGCACTTAGCGCATATTGGGTAACACAAGGATCTTTTGCCACCGGCTGCATAAATATCAAATGCCGGCGTAAAATTCCATCCCCATCTACCACAACATCAGTAAAACCCATGCGAGACTCTGGGAGTCCGGGGGGTGGTTTAATTCCCGGTTTATTGGCATTATTTACTTCACCGGCACTACACACCCCAACTAGCAAATTATTCTCTTTAAATTGCCGGAATAACTGCTGAAAATTCGCCGAAAAACGAGGGCGATAAATATCCAAACCTATCACCTTTGGCTGATAAGTTTGCAGTCTTTCTATTGCTTGCAATAAAACTTGATCAGGAAGCGGGAAACCATAAAGGTTGATATCTTCTTCTGTTGCTTCAACCACAAGCAAACGCGAGTCTATAGGTTCCGGCGGACGCAAGCGCATTAAAGTATCAAAAGCTTTGAATTCCCAACTTTGAAAAACACCAAGCGAACGCATTGCCATTACCAAAACCGTCACCGTCAGACTAACAAATAAATTTGTTTTAATAACATCTTGCCTAAATATTCGAGAAAAACGACGAGTTTTTTCTGAATCTTTTTGAACCGGCTTTTTAGATTTTAACTGTTCCCAAGTCGGCGGAAATTGGGCCGGTTGCTGACAAATAACCGGCAACCAACTTGCACAAGGAAAGGCTTTTTCAAAATCATCATGCAGTCTTTGTCTCGCCTCTCGAACTGCTAAATATAACGGCATTCCCTCGGCAAAGTTTTTCAGAAAAAATTTGAGGAATTCTTGAGCAATTTGATCCGGTACTAACTCTCGCATCACAATCATTTGCGGAATTTGTAAATCCTCCAATTCTCTCGCTAATCCCAACCCATCACAAGAGTTAAAAATTGCTAACTTTAAACCGCGTTCAACTGCTTTCTTTAAACCATACCAAAGTTCAGTAATAGTTAAACTATCCGTCGAATTAATATAAATCCGGCCTTTATTCCCCTCTGTTTGACTGTGACCAGCAAAAAAGATAATATCCCAGCCTTTCTCCCAAAGTTCAGCATTAATTTCTTGATGAGTTGGTTCTGCCAAAAATACTAACTCCGCATTGGGCAAAGTTTTTAAAACCTTTATATCTGCCTCAATATCTATGCCTTCTTTATTCCCTAAAATCGCTAAAATTTTAACCGAATTTTCTTCCTCTCGGCTGCTTTTAAACTCAATAATCGGTTTTGATTCTAACGGGCTAATTGCTAATTCTGCTTTACCATAACGCCGAAAAAAATCCCATTCCTGCCAAGGAAGTTTTTGGATATCTGCATCTTGAGTACAAATCAAAAACCTAACCATTTCATCGCGGTTGAGTTCTTCTCGCAAATGAAGATCAATCGCCCGAAAACCATCACTTTTTAACCATTTTTTCAATTCCGTACTCAACCGGCCGGCAGATTCCTTACACTCAGCAATCCGTGAATTTATCGACCCTTTATGAATAATTTTTTTGCTTTTTATTCGAGGCGATAAACCTAAATTTCGGTAACTATCTTGCCAGTGATTTCTTAAATCATAAGCCAGATTTGGATGGGCCGGTAAAACTCCTTTGATTTTTACCACACCTTTTGAAAAAACCCCATCTTCCCCCACCTCCAAAGTTACACGAACCCCTCGGTTTTCTAAATCTCCATCCAGTTCTAAAATTACTAATTTATTCACAAAAAATACCCCCTCATAGAAAGCGGAACGACGTTCCAGAAACCGCAAAGCAAAGACGTTCCAGCGGAACGTCTCTACATCTGCGTTCATCTGCGTTCATCTGCGGTTGAAAAAAAGACCCTACCATAACCGTATTTAATATCAAATCGCAAACATTTCTGTAAGCCTTAACTCTCCTAATTTGATTTGTACACTGAATTTCTCCCCCGGAAAACCGCTAAACTGAAACTCTAAACTTTCACTGTTTTCTGCTTCTGCTTGCATAACAGCCTCTCCAGTTTCATCTAAAATCAAAAGCTGCATATTTGGCAAAAGATTTATACTATTCACCGCCGGTTTAACTTCTACAGAAATATCAATTTCCGCTTCCTTACTAGGCGTTAATCGCACCAATAAAACCACCTGCTGACCGGCCTGTTCTAACCTTAACACTTTTCCTCTTTCAATGCTTGAATTACCCTGCCACCGAAAATTAAAAGCCGTTTGATTTTGAGAATAATTAAACAAAGTTTCCAAACTTTCCCAACCGGCATCTATCACATCATTTAACCACCGACTTAACTGGACAATCTGCGGTTTTACCGGCACCTCCTCAAATTGACTTAAATACCCCACCAATTCATCTAAACTTCTCAACTCACTCAGCGAGATTTCCTCTACCTTACTCACTTTTTCGGCAAACCCTAAAAGCATCGCTTCCCGCAAAGATTCGCTGAATTCGACAAAAATAAAAGCAATTCTATCTTCCCAAAAATCCATCGCTTCTGGGGATGCTTCCCGATTGGGAAGTGTTACCGTTTCCACACCCTTCTCAACAAAATAACATTCAACTTTTCCAATATTTGTTAAAATTAAATCAGCCACATTCATCAAATTTACCATCATCGGATGGTAGCTGTCGCTGTTTTCCCAGTCAGTATCAAAACCGCGCCATTCCAGATAACTTTGCACAGCAGACACCGCCAAAGTATTGAGATAGACTTGTTTAGCTTTCACAGCATTGGATTGTTGCCGGCGCAGTTTTTCGGCTTTTGTGTGCGCAGCTAATCCCATGGGAACGGTATAAGTAAAAACTTCGCTAAGGGGATTCATAAATAACCGTCAATTATTGTATTTTGCGTTTTTGCTCTGAAAAAGCAATCTTCCTGCTTTCAACCTATACTCAGCCAGTAATTACCCGTTTTATGCAAATTCCGGAAAACTTCGCAAAAATTTACACTTTTCACCGAAAGCCGGTCAGTCAGGGATTAAATCTTTTTGGAACTGGGGACGAAATTTGACACAACAACGCTGAAAAAAGCTGCTCAAAGTAGGAATTTTTATATCAAAAATAGTCGAAATTTCTTCCCAACTTTTACCCGCAAAACGAGCTAAAGCAATCGCCTGAAAATTTGCATCAGGCCGGTTGCGGATATGTTCTTTTTTAAAACAATTTCTGGGATCACTTGCAATATAATTTTGCGTTTCTGTTAATAGCGAATCTTCCTCTGCCGGTTGGCTAAAATTTTCCAAATCTGCCAGATTTGGCAGTGAATCAACTTTTGAATTAGTAAACTCTCGCCTGCATTCTATAACCATTTTGTCAAGTCTAAAATTTACCCAATTCATAAACTTTTGAGACTGACCTCTTTCTGGATCATATTGGTCAATATTTTTGCAGAGATAAGCAAGCGTTCTAATCACCGCTTCTTCATATAATAACTCATAAAAATCTGGGGTAAACTTTTCGCGGTGAGGACGGCAAAGTTTGCCCGATAAGCGAATTGCCTCAACCAATTCTCCCAAAAGATGCCGGCGTAAAACAGTATTTTGTGGTTGCTGTTGAATTTCGAGAGTAAATTGTTTGAGTAGATCATCATCTAAGCATTTTTTCCAAACTTGCAAAAGTAACTCTCTCCCCCAAACATTAAGAGGAGTTTGGGTGGATTTATAGTAACTGATATTGTGGGAAATTTCTGCAAAAAGTTGAATTTTAACTACTTCATAAATCTTTTGTTGAACATCCGATAAATTTTTCCCCATCAAAGGCCGCAGCAGAGTCCGCCCGCGCAAAATTTCCTCAACTATTTGATGAGGGTTATCTGTGGCCCCTAAACCGGCCCCTAAATTATGGCCTGATTCCGAGTTTCTCTGATCAGGGTTGGTTTCAATCAATTGCTCTTCGCGTTGCTGAGTCATGGCAAAGTGGCAGTTGCGGCAATTTACTTTATGGCGTTCATTATGACTCATGGCGTAACTATCCGCTATTCTGCATTTCTTTACAAAAATTAATATTTGGCGATTTTGCATAAAACTCTACTTTTTCCTTTGAGTCAGCGACAGTAGGGGCTCAAAAGCGTGGAAGCGCTGATCAACAGCTTCTGCTAAAAAACACCCACGACTTACTACTTGACTCAAACCTATGAATAGCACAACACTTGTTTTTATCGACCCAACCGTTAGCGACTATCAAAACTTGATGGCTGGTATTTCTTCGGAAGCAGAAATTATCGTTATTGATTCCAATTCAAACGGCATTGAACAAATAACAGAAGCCCTAGCAAACCGGCCAGAAAACAGCATTAGCAGCCTGCAAATTATCTCGCATGGTTCCTCTGGTAACCTCTATTTAGGAAACACAACTTTAAACACCGGCACTCTTACCAACTCCGACACAGCAGCCACATTACAAAATTGGTCAAAATTCCTAACTTCAAATGCCGATATTTTATTCTATGGTTGTGATATCGCCGCCAACGAAACCGGCCAAGAATTCCTCCAAAATTTCAGCCAATTAACCGGCGCAGATATTGCTGCTTCTACCAACAAAACCGGCAATTCTTCTCAGGGAGGAGATTGGTTATTAGAAGCAACAATCGGCCTTATAGAAAGCCCTCTAGCAATTCAAATAGAAGCTTTACAAGCTTACACCGGCCTATTAGCAACCTATACAGTTACCACCCTTCTTGACGAAAACGATCAAGGGTTAGGTTTAGGCACCGGCGACTCACTGCGAGAAGCCATCAACGCCGCCAACAGCACAGCCGGAGACGATATTATCGATATCACCGCTCTAACTGGCACCATTGCTCTTAATAGCGCCTTACCCACAATTACTGATAACGTTGTAATTAATGGTAGCGGCAATCTTACCATTTCTGGTAATCAACAATTTCGAGTATTTTTTGTTAATAATGGCAACGTTACTATTTCTAATTTAACCATTTCCGATGGTAACGCCACTGGAGGGGATGGTGCATTTGGTGGCGGTGGCGGCGGGGCCGGTCTTGGCGGTGGCTTGTTTGTCAACGCTGGCACCGTTACTTTAGACGGCGTAAACTTTTCCAATAACCAAGCTATCGGCGGTGCCGGGGGAGGGACAACTACGGCTGGCTTTGGCGGTGGCGGTGGCGGTATGACTGACGATGGTTTGGCTGGCGATCAGGTTACTGCTGCCGGTGCCGGTGGTGGTGGCCCTTTGGCAGGAGTCGGTGGTACGGGAGGCACTCAGGCTAACTTAAACGGTAGCGCCGGCGGCGAGGGGGCCGGTGGTGGCGGTGGCTCTCGCAGTTCCGGTACGGGGGGCTTTGGCGGGGTCGGTGGCTTTGGCGGCGGCGGCGGTGGTGGTGGTGCTGGGGGCTTTGGCAGCGAATTTCAAACCATCCCTGGCGGCAATGGCGGGGCCGGTGGTTTTGGCGGTGGCGGTGGCGGCGGTAACGGGGGTGTACAACAGAGTGCCGCCGTTATCGCTGGCAGCACCGGCGGTGTAGGGGGTGAGTTTGCTGGGGCTGGTGGCAATGGTAATAACTTTGGCGCTAGAGGTGGCGGCGGTGGCGGGGCCGGTCTTGGTGGTGCCGTTTTCGTCCGGTCGGGCGCTTCCCTGAGTGTGAGTAATGCCACGTTTTCGGGAAATTCTGCCAGCGGCGGAGTTGGCGGTACGGGTATGGGGGGGACGGCGACCGATCCCATCAATGGCGGAAATGGTCAAGGTAAAGGCGGTGCAATTTTTGCAGAGGCCGGTGCAACCGTTAATGCAGTCGGTGCGGTGACTTTTTCGCAAAATACCGCTGCGAATGCCGGCACTACTTCCAGCGATAACAATGATATCTATGGGACAATGTTACCTATCGTTAGTATCACCCCAGTCGGTACGGTGTCGGAAGCAGGTACAACCGGCACTTTTACAATTTCTCGCACCACCACTAGCGGCGCTTTGGTTGTGAATTTCAGTGTGGCGGGAAGTGCTACTACTGGCACTGATTACACGATAGCCGGTGCCGATAGTTTGACTGGTAACACCGGCTGGGTCACAATTGCTGATGGTGCTAACAGTGTCGATCTGCTGATCACAGCCACAAATGACAGCGAATTTGATAGCGGCGAAACGGTACAAGTCACCCTTGCAGCTAACCCTACAGCTTATAATCTTAGCACTCCTGATAATGCTGCTCTCACAATTGAGGATGACGAAATTGATTACGCCTTGGCTGCAAGCGTTGCCAGTATTGCCGAAGGTAACACCGCTGCTCAAAATCTCACTTTTACAATTACCCGTGCCGGTCGCATCGATTTAGCCGGCACTGTTGATTATACAATTGGCGGCACGGCAGTTTACAACACAGACTTTAACAACATTGCCGGGACTTCCTTAGCCACCGGTATCACCGGCACAGTGAATTTTGCAGCAGGGGAAACCTCAAAAACCATTACCTTAGATGTTTTGGGAGATACGATAGCGGAAGGTAATCGAGATATTACTGTTACCCTTGCTAATCCTGTAGTTGCCGGTTTAACTCCCACCCTCAGCATTCCTGCGGTTACTACCACAATTATTGATGATGAAACTCCGGGGATTACAGTTGCTCCCACAACAGGATTAATCACAACAGAAGCGGGGGGTGCTGCTAGTTTTACGGTGGTTTTGAACACCCAACCAACGGCAGATGTAACGGTTAATTTAACCAGTTCTAACCCCGCAGAAGGAACGTTATCAAGTAATAGTTTAACCTTCAATGCAACTAACTGGAATCAAGCCCAAACAGTGACAGTTACTGGGGTAGATGATGCGGCTTTCGATGGCGACCAAAGTTACAATATTATTACGGCAGCGGCGCTGAGTAGTGATGCAAACTATGCCGGTTTTGATGCAGCGGATGTGGCGGTTACAAATCAAGATAATGATACACCGGCCCCCGATCTGGCTGGGAACAGTACAAGTTTAGCTAGTCAAATATCTGTAGCCTCAAGCACGAAAATTTATGAGGATTCTGTTGATAGTGCTGACACTGATGATTACTACAAATTCAGTTTAGGGGCAAGCACTAATGTCACCTTATCGCTTGAGGGATTAACCGCTGATGCAAATGTGGAGATAATTGATAGTAAGGGACAAGTAATTGCTAGTTCTACGGCATCAGGAGCTACTGCGGAATTAATTACTGAAAACTTAGAACATGGTAGTTATTATGTGCGCGTTTCTTCTGTGGCCGGTGCCGGCACTCTTTATAAGTTAAATGTGTCTGCACAATCCAATGTTCCGGGGACTACCATAACCGCATCCGATGCACCAGTTTACCTAGCCGGTGAACAAACTTCCTCTACAGATACGCCCGGAGTTTACCCCTCAACGGATATATCAGCACCGTTGATTAATATGGATGATTTTCGGGCTGCACCGGCCTTTGCCGACATTGATGGGCGGGGATATTCGGCGGTGATTCTTGATACCGGCATTGATTTAGATGATCCTTATTTTGGGCCGGATCGTGATGGTAATGGCGTCGCTGATCGCATTGTTTATCACTACGATTTTGCTGACAATGATGCCGATGCAACTGATCTTAACGGACACGGTAGTAATGTTTCTAGTATTGTTGCTTCCGAAAGCCCTATTCACACCGGCATGGCACCAGGTGCTAATATTATCCACCTAAAAGTTTTTAGGAATAGCGGAAGTGGTACATTTGCTGATATCGAAGAAGCATTAAGATGGGTAGTTGAAAATACCGAACGTTACAATATTGCCAGTGTCAATATGTCGCTGTCAGATAGTCGTAATTACAACAGCCCCCAAAATCTTTACGGTATCAGCGATGAATTGCAAGAAATAGTCAATAAAAATGTAATGGTTGTTTCTGCGTCGGGTAACAGTTTTTATCCATTTGGAAGTGCTCAAGGTGTTGCTTATCCTTCTGCCGATCCAAACTCGCTTTCGATAGGGGCTGTTTACGATGCAAATATTGGTCCAGTTAGCTACGGTAGTGGTGCAATTGCTTATTCTACGGATGCTGATCGGATAACACCTTTTTCGCAACGCCACGAAACAATGACAACGGTTTTCGCACCAGGTGCTCCTATTTGGGGTGCCGGGCCGGGTGCTGGTTTAATTGCAATGCACGGTACGTCTCAAGCAGCACCTCATGTTGCCGGTATCGCAGTTTTAGCGCAACAGTTGGCAGAAAGAGACCTTGGGCGCCGGCTGACTCAAACTGAGTTTGCAAATTTTCTCAAGTCTTCTGGTGTAACTATTAATGATGGCGATGATGAGGATGATAATGTTATTAACACCGGCCTTGATTTTAAGCGTGTAGATATGCTGGCGCTGGGTCAAGCAATTGTCGGAAATAATGCGCCGGTTGTTAATAAATCGGCCTTTGGACAAAGTGGTTCCACTGGGTTTTCTCAAACCGGCAATACGTTTGTTTTAGATGCCAATACTTACACAGATTCCGATCCAGGTGACAGCGTTACCTATTCTGTGAAGCTGGCAAATACTCTTAATAATTCCTGGTTTACTTGGGAAAATGGATTAGATCGGCGTAGTTATCGCAAGCCGGTTGATGGCTTAGAGTTTCCTGAAATTGCGATGCCTTCTTGGTTGTCTTTTGATCCTACAACTCGCACAATTACTATCGATGAAGCCACGCGCCCGGCAAGGTTTTCCTACGGAATGATGATCACCGGAACCGATCAAAAAGGAGCAAGTGTTAGTGAGCTAATCTTTTTCAAGAGTTATAGCCGGGGTGGGTTTGTTATTGATGGTTACATTGCGGGGGCAACGGTATTTTTAGATGCCAATAAAAACGGAATTCAAGATGCCGGAGAACCGTCTACAACAACTGATAATAACGGCGAGTACAACTTGGATTTGGCGTTTAATGGTTTTGATGTAAATCAAAATGGGGAAATTGATGCAGAAGAAGGTAATATTGTGGCTTTTGGTGGTATAGATACCGCTACAAATCTGCCTTTAGAAACGCCTGTAAAAGCGCCGGCAAGTGCATCGGTGGTGACGCTGTTAACGAGTTTGGTTGCCGAGTTAATTGAGCAGAAAATTGCTACAGAAGAAGCTAATGATAAAGTGGTTTCTTTCCTTTCTTTACCGGCCGGTGTTGATCTTACTTCCCTAGATCCCATTGCAGCTACTAATAATGGCGAAACTGGTGGTGTAGAAACTTTGTCTGCCATGACAAAGGCGCAAAATTTCATTACTCAAACTACTGCGATAATTGATGGGGCTTCCAATTTAGATAAGCCTGTGATTGTTGAGGGAGTTGTTGAGGCAATAGCTGCTCAAATTCTCGCTGTTAAGGTTATCAATTTAAGCGATGCTGAACAATTGGCGAAAGTTATTGAAGTTGCTGTTAATGCTGCCAAGCAACTTGACCCAAATTTAAACCCGATTGTTGATGCTCAATTTATTGCGGATGCGGCGAAGGTGATGGCAGCAAGTAATCAGTATGTTGATGGGGTTGTTGCTACGATACCGGCTTCTTCTTTGCACTCAGAAATTGCACGGGTGCAAAAAGTGACTTTGGATGAAGTGGTTAAAGATTTAAGGGATTCTGCTGCCGCCAATAAAGACATTTCTGAGGTGATTTCGGAAAACACCGGCTCATCGCTTGAGGCGCAAATTAAGGGGGTGCCGGTTGAAGTAAACCCACAGCCTTCTGATAGTCCAAATTCTGGTGGATCTGGCGGGGCAGTTGACCCAAATCCAGAGCCTTCTGATAGTCCAAATTCGGGTGGATCTGGCGGTGCAGTTATTGTTGGTAATTTTGATTTTGTTAGCAATGCTGAAAACCAAACCGAAGGAACTACCGCGAATGATAATTTGATTGGTACTACCGGCGATGATATTATCAGTGCCAAGCAAGGAAATGACACAATTAGCGGCAATGATGGGAATGATTTATTGTTTGGTAATTCGGAAAACGATGCGATTAATGGTGAAGCCGGCAATGATACTTTGTACGGTGGAAAAAATAATGATAACCTGCAAGGAGGTGTGGGTAATGATGTTTTATTTGGTAATTTAGGCGAGGATGTTTTAGATGCTGGTGAGGGCGATGATTGGGTATTTGGTAATCAAGGCGAAGATTACCTTGATGGTGGTGAGGGGAATGATTCTCTGCATGGCGGAAAAGACAGTGATCATGTTAGCGGTAATGTGGGGGATGATGTTGTTTGTGGCGATATGGGTAACGATTTCCTCTACGGAAATGCCGGTAATGATATGCTGTTTGGTAATACAGGCATGGATTTTTTGGATGCCGGTGATGGAAATGATACACTCCGAGGAGGCAAGGATAATGATATTTTGATGGGCAATAATGGCGATGATTTCTTGTGGGGAGATTTGGGCAATGATAGTTTAATTGGTGGTGCGGGAAGTGATCGGTTTGTCTTGCAACCAAACGCCGACAGTTTGATAATTGCTGATTTTACAGATGGCGAAGATTTGCTTGTTTTGGCAGAAGGTTTGAAGTTTGAGCAGTTGACAATTTCTGCCGATAATAATGCAACTTTAATCCGTGTAGGAGATGATTTGTTAGCCGTGTTAAATGATGTAAATCCTAACGTGATTACCTCTCAAGATTTCAGCATAATTTAAGGTTTTGGCGGGATTTGGGGGCATTTGGTGAAAGCTTTATCAGAAGCAGTTAAGTTTTCACCGACCCCCATTTTTTCCCTAAAAATGCTTAAATTCGGTTAAACCCATTGGTAATACAAAATCCGGTTATGTTAGACTAATAATAAAAATTTAATCCCAGTAAAACCTCCAATAAAATGCCTTGGCTAGTGTCACGCTCTGCTAACGAAATGGCTCTCCTTTGCGTGGCAACCGTCCTCAAGGTCTAGTAATGAAAAACTCTCAGCCTCTACCATCAAGAAAGATTTTTACGATACCGATGTCTCATAAATCTAATCATTTGATGAATGGTCGCGCTTAGTGAACCATCGTTTACCAAAATGCCTGCCAACAAAGTGTGAATAATCCTCTATTTTTTTACGTTAAATGGCTCAAACATTTGGCAGGAAAAGCTTTTAAGGTGTTTATCACCCCCAGGTGGGGGACAATTGAATGGAAACACTATGATTTTATCAAAAAATCAAATCTGTTACCGTTCAGTTTTTGCTCCCCACTCACTGGAAAATTAGTTGATGACAACCTATAATATGCTTGTAAACAAGAAGAGAAAGTTTATATGTTGACCCCGGAGCAGGCTTTGAAATTTATCAGAGAATTAAACGAAGATGATTCTGCCAGTTTGAAACTGTGGATACTATCGCCAGAAGATACCGATATGGTATGACAAATAAAAGGCAATTTTTTGAAACACTAATAAATTTTAGTTTTAGTTTTATTTTGTGTTAAAAGGAATTGCGTTTGTAAATAGAGTGGATACAATACTTTCTATCACTTGATGAAAGAATATGTTTTTAGATGTTAATCTCGCTTACTAAAAGGTGTACAAAATTATGGATATTTTCAATACCAACCCATTGACATCAGAAGACTGGCAAAATATCTGTCGGCAAAACTTAGCAATACAAAAACAACTCACTACCAACCTCTTCAACAATCCCTACGGGATGACACCGGAACTCAGTGAAATTTATATCCCCGTATCGATTAAGGCAGAACACAGCTTTACTTGTACTACTGAAAAATGTTTCTTTGAGGAGGTATTTCAACAAGGGAAAAGCCAACTTACTCAAGGGAAGAGAATTGCGCTTATTGGCAAACGTGGTTCGGGGAAAACCACGCGGTTACAGAAGATAGCCGATTTTATTTTAGAGCAAAAATTAGGGTTGCCAATTTGGATCTCTTGGGCAGATTTAACTCAACCAACGATTACCCAATATATCGAAGAAGTTTGGATCAAACAAACAAGTCCAAGTCTCACAATTGACGAACTCACCCAACAGAAAGAACAAATTTGGCTATTGTTTGATGGGTGGGATGAAATGATATCAAGACTGGAAAGGCATCAAATCTCGGCACTTTTGGGGGAATGGATGCAAGCGGCGCGTGTGGTGGTGACTTGCCGACTGAATGTCTGGGAAGGCGATAAAAATGCTTGGCTCTTCAGTACCTAATATGCTAAATTTTTAGTTAAAGTGCCAGCTAAGTAAACATCTTGATTGAAAGTTTTTAAAATTTCTGAATCCATAAGCCGAACGTTTAATCAGTTTCAGCTTATTATTAATTCCCTCCACTACCCCACTTGTTGTTCTATGATCAAAGTACGCAATAATTTCATCTAGCCATCGAATAATTGTCTTGCAACTTTTCGGGAAATACTTTTGAGCTTCATCTAACCACCTTCCCAATTGCAATAATCCCCCTAACCAATCATTTGTTTTCTCAAAAATATGACGGATTTTTTCTTTGAATTCGTGCATACTTTTCAAAGTGGGACAAACCTCTTTCACTTGGGCTAGTTTCTGGTTTTGTTCTTCATTCAAATCTTTTTCATTCTTCAACAGGGCATATTTACTCTTCTTCAATCCTGCTAAAGCTTTTTCAGATTTCACTTTTTCTAATTTCGACTTTGCCGTTCTTAGTAAATTTTCCGCCTTCAGCTTTTCTTGTTTTCTTTGCAAATCTAGCTCCTGATTGATTTGTGCCATTACATGAAATCTATCCGCTACAACTTGAGCATTTGGCATTAATTCTAAGACTAGGCTTTTGTATCCTTTCCACAGATCTATGCTGACTTCTTCTATTTTTTCTAACACCTCTTTCCCCCAGGTCAGCAACAGTTTTTTGATTTCTTCTTGTGTTCTTCCTTCGATGATAGCGGGTGCATCTCAGTTTTGCAAATATATCAACTGGAAAGTTGACCATTGAGATAAGCACAGCGAAGAGAAAGAATAGA
>NZ_JAMXEX010000031.1 GCF_025370775.1 Ancylothrix sp. D3o
GAGTTAAACATATTATTCTTTGGTTTAGGCGATACTCCCAGGTGTTGGTTAGCTATTGAGAAGCAGGTGTTAAAATCGGTACAAAATTGTTGCCAGTTTACTGAGAATGATGCCTGGTTTGTCCCTTTTGCTTTGTAGATTAGCGGGATTTGGTGGAGTGGCTCGTTTTTCTCATTGAGCAGGAAAATCTGGAAAAACTGAACATTTGTTACATTCTCCTGACCTTTGTAGTGTCGGTATTCCCCAAGAATCACCGTACTTTGGGTTTCCTTTGTTTGCAGCCGATCTACGGCTAATACTGGTGATTTTGGACAGACGAGCATCCGAGGATTTTGTAGCAATAATCCCTTTTCATTTACTCCTGATTGAAAGGTGTATTCGGTGATTTGAGATTCATCGAAATCAGACCAACCGGCTTTTGCCATTTCAGCGATTGGTACAAAATAACCGAATTGTTTGGGGTCTTCTCCTCGGACTGCCTGAATGCGTGGTAGCCGGCCATTCGGGTCGATGAAATCTGGACTACAGAATTCATCAAATTCGGTGCCGGTTACAACTTCATTTAGTTGATCGCTCGGTAACAATTGGTTTGTCTGATTACCTTGGATTGCTTGATTACCTTGGATTGCTTGATTACCTTGAATTACTTGATTACCTTGAATTGCTTGATTATCCTGTGTGGTTTTGGTCATTTTCTTTGCTCTCTTTGTTGATGGATGTTCTATGGTCTTCATGGATTCCTGGGGGAAGGTTTAAATGTTGGAACCTTCCTGTTCCAGCCGCGTAGCGGTTCTATTGGCGGTGGTGCTCTCGGCATAATGATTTGGTCTAAGAAACCTTTGGTAGTTTTGCTGGTTGGGTTCCCCAAATACATTCCAATACTGGGAATTCAGAGTTTGAATAAAACCAACGGCAGCCGGTGAGATGGCTGTCTACTAAGTTTTGAGGAATAATGGTGAATTCTGCCGGCCTGTTGGTTAAACCCCTGTAAGTTTCACCGGCCATGAAACCTTGCTTCTGCTCAATCACCCAGGTCTTTATTAAGGTATCGAGTACGACGTTTGATAATTCTCGTGGCACACCAAACATCACTATCTCTGGATGGCAGAAACTATGGAACAAACCAACGCTATAGGTAACAGTTGGTTGCTCTTTCCGAGAATCGCCTAATACGTTGATTAAGTGATAACCCCGGCTTAATACGTTATTGGCTATTTTCTGGAGAATTGGTGGATTTAATTGAAGTTGAGCTTTTAAGAAAACACCGGCGCCAATTGTTTTCTCGTACTGACTGCGGACAGAAAAGGCTGGATGTTTCTGGATACTTTCAACTAAATCTAGGGCTGCGGTATAACCGGCAGTCCTCATGTAGTCAGCCAGAATATCGGTGGCATATTCATAGTTACCGGCTGCAATTCTCAGGTAAAAAATGTTGCTTTTGTTAGCCATAATTTTGATTTTTGGGTATAGGAAATCAGAGCTTTAGATGGGGTCTAAAGCTGAGAGTTAGTTTGTTGGTCTAGTGATTTAGAAATCCAATTCGCAGTCAGTGAGGGATTGTTCTTTCACCCATTCACCATCAATTGAAAGCTTTGATAATTTCTGGCCGCTGGGCGTTAAGAACCGATACCACTGATCTGATGACGTCGGGTGTTGTAAGATTTTGCAACCCTTCACCGGCTCCAATCTGACACCACCTCGAGTATCTACCATTTCCAGAATTTCATACAGTGGCCCATCCAATTTTTTCCATTCCTCACTCACTGGTTGTGGTGGTGGAAGGACGGTTAAATGTTGCAGGGGATGAAGGACTTTCTCAAACTTCCAGCCTAATTTAAAATCACTGTTGCCGAGAGCCCCAAACCATTGAGTTTTAATTGCCCCGAACTCGGTAACTTCAACTACAATGTCCCCAAATTGTAAGCCCTCATCTGGAGCGTTGATACGAATGCAATCTCCAACCTGAAAATCCTCTACCTTACTCACCGGCTCAAATTGATACTCAGTAATGCTGGGTTTACTGATTGAGTTTGTTTGTAACCGGGCATGAAGTGAATTAATTTCTTCAAGTAAATTATTGCGCTCGCTTTCCAGTTTGGTGATAATTTCGCGGGCCGGTTCTTGTAAATGATCTACCGGCCCCTCAACATCCACCGGCCCTATTGCATCCCCCGAACCTGGGAGATCCATCGGCCCTATTCCATCCGTCGGTGCCGGCGTATCTAAATGAGAGAGTTGGTTCTTGAGTTGCTCAATCTCATTGAGTAAACTATCGCGTTCGCTTTCTAGTTGGACAATAATTTCGGAGGTCGGTTCATCAACCGGCGCCTCAATCGGCTGTCCACTACACAAAACCTTCAGAGCTTTATCCAGATGCAGTTGGGCGTGTAACCGCTCCTGCTTCATCTTTTCTTCCGATTTCCATCCTAAACCCGCACACTCATCAATCTGTCTTTGTAGGCCAGCCACCCTGTCCCTTGCCCATGCAATCTGTTTTAATAGCTTCTGAGATGGTGGGGCCGGTGTAACATTGGTTTGTATTTCCAAAACGCTTTCCACAGGCACCAGATTATACCGCTCAACCGTTTCTAACAGATGTTTCCATTTGATTGCTAGTGTGCCGGTGTCTTCATCCGCATCCTGTAAAGCACAGCTTTCTGCTTCTTCTCTGATGTTCGCCATATCGTTATCGGAAAGACAGCCATATTCGCCGTCTCTGTCTTGCAGGACAAACTGGTTGATAATTGGGGGTATGAAGGCCGGTGGCACTTCCTCTTCCACATCAGGCGTGATTAACTGGTGTAGCTCAATTTCCCACAAGAAGAAAGTCTTTTTAGCGTTAGTCTTAACCAGCCTCACTTGAACCCGTCCGAAAATATCCGGTGTCTCGATGACCTCGGCAACGAGGTTCTTGAACTTGCCCTTTTTGGTGATGGTAACAAGGGTGGCCGGTTGGTAGATGGCGATTTCTTCTGCGGTGGGGAAGGGGTTAAATCCTTTATTTTCCCGTTTGACCAATGCTCGCAGGGTGGGGATTGTCACACCGGCCACCTTAAAAACCTGATTGATAAGTGTGACTGCTAATTCCGCAGAACCCTTGGCTAATGCTGCACACCCTTCTGTACCAATCTGAAGTAATAAATCTAGTATTGTGGGGTTGAGGAGGCCGGCGTTTTCAAGGTTCTGTTTGAGTTCCGCCATCCCCAGCTTTTGAGTGATTTCCTTGGCAGTCAGGGGATATTGGGACTGGAGAAACTTGCTGAACAGCTTATTACCCAGCTTCTCCTTTAGATCCAGTAGGGTGTCGATAACATTCAGTTCGAGGACGTTTAGGTTGGTTAAGAGAAGCTGCGTCAACAACGGTAAACTCTCTAATGCTTCTGTGATAAGGGCTTTAGGTGTTCCATTAGGAAAAGCAAAGCTGAAAACTGGGATGCTGCTGTTGTTGGTGTCTGTTAAGATCATATTTCACCTCTTTATTGAGGCCCATCTATAGAACCGTCTCCAAGTAACCAGCTAAGTTAAAGAGGAGGCGGTTCTTGTTTTTTGGGCCATTACTGATGTGTCTGTATTCAGACCTATCTCACCAACTAAGATATCACTACATTCAGTATTTGGCCGCTGGTTGTACCCCATTTGTTATTTTTCTTAACAATTAGCAACAATAACCTCCTTTCCTAAAGCTCAAGATGGAGCTAGTGGGTGACAATAGGTGACAATAGATGCTAAGTTTTAATAAACTTTACTTAGTATGCCGACAAACAAAATCATTTATAAGAGGAAAAAAATCAGGTAAAAATGAGGAAAAGAGTTGAACGACTAAATGTAAATCTTGGTATTCATAAAGCCCGGATAGAAGAAATGGCTGAATCCGAATCTAGGACTCTTTCAGCTATGACTAAAATTCTACTTGATGAAGCTTGGCAAATCAGGCATTTTCTTAGGCAAAATAATTTTAGAGAAAGATTATTGCTGCAAGCAGGCCAAGAAAAAAATGTTATTTTTGCTATAAAAATAGCATTGACTGAATGGCTACAAGAGAAAGAAAAATCTATTATAAATCTTCAATTAGTCGGTAGCCCCAACAGCGATTTATCTAATTTTTTACTATCTCCATTTGCTATCTTTATCAAAAATAATCGCCTAGAGTTAGTAGAAAAAGGCATTTTGTCTTCTCTAAGAGCAGAACAATTAGCTGCGGGACATCCCCCAATAGAAGAAGAGATAGAAGCGGTAGCACGAGCATTCAATTTAACAATAAAGGAGCTTTGCAATCAACGTTAGTCCTAAAGAGTAAGGGTGCTAATACAGATGATAAAATTTTTACAAATCAAAGCATATTTTTTTGTTTACTCTTATAAATATAATGTAACATAAGTGGTTAGTGGAGACACTGGATGAATATGTTAAAATAAAATTTACTTATCTTTTCAATCAAGGCCATAGTTCATAAATGAGGAGGAAAAACAGATAAACATGAAAAAAGAGGAGACGATACGGGCACGAGCTACAGTGGATCTTGGCGATAATAAAGAAGTCGTACACGAAATGGCTGAATCAGAGGCAAGGACTCTTTCATCCATGACTAGGATATTGCTTTTTGAGGCTTTAGAACTCAGGCAGTTTCTTATGGAAAATAATTTTAGAGAAAGATTATTACTACAGGCAGGTCGAGAAAAAAATGTAATTTCAGCTATTAAAAAAGCATTAACAGAATGGCTAGAAGATAAAGAGAAACCCGTGAAAGATATTACTTTAGTAGGGGCTGAAAGCAGCGATTTATCTAACTTTTCATTATCTAAATTTACTACTACTATCAACAACCATCGGTTAGATTTAGTAGATAAAGGTGTTTTGTCTTCTGTAAGAGCAGAACAATTAGCTGCGGGGCAACCACCAACAGAAGAAGAGATAAAAGCTGTAGCACAAGCGTTTAATTTAACAACGAAGGAGCTTTGTAATCAGTGCTAATGTTGAAAAATCAAAACTTTAATAAAAAAATGGAGTAGCAACCTCTACAAATTATTATTTAATACCTTTAAATTTATAACTATTAGCAAAAAAAATGTTTTAATTAACCACAAACTCGGTGAATACTTTTGCTTGTTCTAAAACTAACTCAGTCGCCAATGCCTGCATATCTGGGGGATAACCATATTGACGCAGTAAACGTTTTACCATAACTTTCATTTACAGAGACTAAGTAATGTCACAGGATAACACGCTCAATTCACCCAACTTTGCTTTCCTAAAGGTTCACGAACCACTGTTAGTAAGCTTAGGGACGCTGGCAGAGCAATACTTTGCCACTGACCCAGTAACCTGTTTGATGAAACTGCGTCAGTTTGGGGAAGTCTTGGGGCAGTTGGTCGCCGCCAATGCTGGTCTTTACAAGAGTGACACCGACGAATCCCAAATTGA
The DNA here is from genome assembly GCF_025370775.1 of Ancylothrix sp. D3o. Classification (NCBI taxonomy): domain Bacteria; kingdom Bacillati; phylum Cyanobacteriota; class Cyanophyceae; order Oscillatoriales; family Microcoleaceae; genus Ancylothrix; species Ancylothrix sp. D3o. Next base: position 5,422 of record NZ_JAMXEX010000031.1, read on the forward strand.
GTTACTTAACCGCTTACGGGATAAGGGCTTTCTTCCTGGTCAGATTAACCAATTCTTCCACGAGTTACGCCGAGCGGGAAATGATGCCAACCACGCCCTATCGGGCGACCATCGCGCAGCATTAAGTAACTTAAAGTTGGCCAGGGAACTGGGTATCTGGTTTCACAAGAGTTTTGGTAGGGATACGAACTTTAAAGCTGGGGCGTTTATTCCACCACCTGACCCCGTGAGGGAAACCGAGGCACTCAAGCAGGAGTTAGAACGGCTGCGGCAGGAAGCCAACGAAAGCCGTTCGGCTGTGGAAATGGCGTTAGCGAAAGCAGCAGAGGAAGCCGAACTGAGACAGTTAGCCGAACAGTTGCTGCAAGACGCTGAAGCAGAAGCCAAAGAAGCCTTAAACCGTCTGACTCAACTGCAAGCGAGTGCTGTTAGTCAGCCCCCTGAAGTTCTACAAAAAACCATTAGCCAAGCACAGCAGGCGGAGAAGGAAGTTGTTCTGGATGAGGCAGAGACGCGGCGCTTAATTGATAATCAGTTGAGGGCAGGGGGTTGGGAGGTAGACTCAGAGGAACTTACCTATGCTAACGGCACCCGTCCTCAAAAGGGGAGAAACTTAGCGATCGCAGAATATCCCACAGCCGATGGACGTGCTGATTATGCGTTGTTTGTGGGATTGCAAGTTGTGGCGGTTGTGGAAGCCAAGCGCAGGAGTACAGACGTTTCCGGTGCAATTGACCAGGCGAAGCGTTACAGTCGGGGCTATCAAATCAAGGGGAACGAAACTTTACCAGATGGCAGTTCTTGGGGTGAGTTTAAAGTGCCGTTTGTGTTTGCGACGAATGGCAGGGAGTTTTTAGAGCAACTGCGGACGAAAAGCGGGATTTGGTTTTGTGACTTGCGCCGTCCTGAAAACTTGCGCCGTCCTTTACAAAGTTGGTATTCTCCCCAAGGGTTGCTCGATTTACTCGAACAAAACATTGAGGAAGCGCATCGGAAGCTGGCTCAAGAAGAGTTTAACTACAACTTCACGCTGCGGGAGTATCAGAAAAAGGCAATTCAGAAGGTTGAGGCAGCACTTGCCTCGGATCAGCGGCAACTCTTGGTGGCGATGGCGACGGGGACGGGAAAAACCAAAACCTGCATTGCCCTGGTTTATCGGCTGTTGAAGACTAAGCGCTTTCGTCGGGTGCTGTTTTTGGTAGACCGCACGGCACTGGGGGAACAGGCTGCGAATGCGTTTAAAGATACTCGGATGGAGAGTCTTCAGACATTTTCCGATATTTTTGAGATTAAGGAATTGGGAGAGCGGGACATTGACAGCGATACTAAAGTTCATATCGCTACTGTCCAAAGCTTTGTCAAACGGCTGCTTTATCCCTCAGATGAAACGACTATCCTAACCGTTGACCAGTATGACTGCATTGTGGTGGATGAGTGCCATCGGGGGTATTTGCTCGACCAAGAGTTGAGCGAAACAGAATTAACGTTTCGGGACTTTAACGAGTACATCTCTAAGTATCGACGGGTGCTGGATTACTTCGATGCGGTGAAGATTGGTCTGACAGCAACTCCAGCGCTGCACACAACGCAAATCTTTGGAGAACCTGTTTATACCTACAGCTATCGGGAAGCGGTGATTGATGGCTGGTTGATTGACCACGAACCACCGTATCGGATTAGGACTGCCCTTTCTGAAGATGGTATTGTCTGGAACCCAGGCGACCAGATGGAGTTTTTTGACCCCAAAACAGGGCAGCTAGATTTAGTTCACGCACCAGATACTGTCCGCATTGATGTTGAGCAGTTTAATAAGCGGGTGGTTACAGAAGAATTTAACCGAGTGGTTTGTGAGTATTTGGCTGAAAATATTGACCCCGCGTTACCTGGAAAAACGCTGATTTTCTGCGTTAATACCGATCATGCCGATATTGTTGTAGACCAATTGAAAAAGGCTTTAGAAAAACAGTATGGTAGCGTCGAGGATGACGCGGTGCTGAAGATTACAGGGAATGCAGATAAGCCGTTGCAGTTAATTCGTCGCTTTAAAAATGAGGTCAATCCCAAGATTGCGGTGACGGTAGATTTGTTGACGACGGGGATTGATGTCCCAGAAATCTGCAACGTGGTGTTTATGCGGCGGGTGAATTCCCGGATACTTTACGAACAGATGTTAGGGCGGGCGACTCGCCTGTGTGATGAGATTGGTAAAGAGGTGTTTCGGGTGTTTGATGCGGTAGATATCTATACCGCCATCTCAAAGGTGTCCGAAATGAAGCCTGTGGTCAATAAGCCCGATTTTTCTTTTAGCCAGTTGATTGATGAGTTGGGGACGGTGCAAGATTCGGCAGCGATCGCAAGTATTATTGATGAGCTATTAGCGAAGTTGCAGCGCAAAAAGCGATCACTCTCGGATGACAGCAAAGAGGCGATTGAAACGCTGGCGGGAATGCCTGTTGAGGGCATGGTAAGCTATTTACGCGAATCTAGCCCCAGTGAGGCGGCGCAGTGGTTGCGGGAGAGGAGAGAGATTGCCCAAATGTTAGACCGACGCGATGGCGGGATGAAAACTGTCCTTATCTCTCGCCATCAGGATGTGTTGAGGAGTGTAGAACGAGGGTATGGGGATGCCGAACGACCGCAGGATTATTTGGATAGCTTTAGTGCCTTTTTGCGGGAGAATTTGAATAAGATTCCGGCGCTGCTGGTGGTGACTCAGCGACCCCGCGACTTGACGAGGGCGCAACTTAAGGAACTGCGTCTGTTGTTGGATGCGGCGGGGTTCTCGGAAACTAACCTGCAAGTGGCGTGGCGGGAGATGACAAATGAGGACATTGCTGCTTCGATTATCGGGTTTATCCGGCAGGCGGCGTTGGGGGATGCGTTGGTGCCATACGAGCAACGGGTAGATAAGGCGATCGCTAAGATGTTAGCTAGTCAACCTTGGAATGTTCCGCAGCGTAAATGGTTGGAGCGAATTGGCAAGCAGTTAAAGGTGGAAACGATTGTAGACAAAGAAGCTTTAGATAAGGGGGAATTTAAGACTCAAGGGGGCGGGTTTGTGAGGTTGAATAAAACCTTTGATGGACAGCTAGAAGAAGTTTTGCGACAAGTTAATAATAATATTTGGGAAAATGTCAGTTAAAGGATAAGCAAGTTGATCATAGGAAATGTACAAAAGCTGTATAAAGAAATTAGACTTCACATTTCAAGCAACCTGTTGGAACAATTAATATAAGGAGTTAACAATATAATTACTAACTTACAACCCACATCATCGATGGCTGCTCTGGAATTAGGAAACAGTCAACAGTCGATTAAAAAAGAATTTGCCTTATTCCTCGATGAAAGCGGAAGCCCTAAACCTAATCCTAAAGATCAAGCTCCTTATTTCGCTGTTGGGGGTGTTTTAGTTGAAAGAAAAGACGAACTTGTAATAGAACAAGCTGTTTCAGATTTTAAGGCACGTTGGAGTCCACAAATTGATCAAGATACCCCACTGCATGGTAGCGAGATACGTTCAAAGAAAAAGAATTTTGCTTGGTTAGGTAAACTCCCTCAAGACGAATACGCGAAATTCATGGGTGACCTGACAACGACAATTGTTAGTTGTCCTATTACTGTTCATGCCTGCGTTACTTCACGCCAAGGTTATATAAATCGATACCTAACTAAATATGGCCAGGGAACTTGGGAAATGATGAGAAGCGCTTTTTCAATAGTGATAGAACGTGCTGCTAAGTATGCAGCTACTCAAAATGGTAGCGTGATGGTTTATTTTGAAAAAGCAGGAAAGAATGAAGACAAGCTAATTACCTCTTACTTTAATGATTTGCGTTCACAAGGACATCCATTTGATCAAAGCACATCAAGTAAATATTCGCCTCTTGGTGCTAGTCAGCTTTCTCAACTTCTACGAGGTATAGAAGGAAAAACAAAGAATAACGCCATACTTCAAATAGCCGATTTATGCCTGTATCCTACAGCAAATAGCAAAAATGAGCAACCTAATCTTGCTTTTTCTGCTCTCAATCAATCCAATCGAATTGTTGATAATTGCCTTCTTCCTAATCAAATTGAAGAAGTAGGAATAAAATACTACTGTTTTGATAACGTCTAAAAACAACAAAAACCGCGAAAGCGGTTTTTTTGCGGCGGTCATACGACCACCCCTAGGCTATGCCCGGTTTTATTATAGACTATTCTTACTTAAATGATCAAAATTCAAAAATCGACTTTTAATCTCGAATAAGTTGAATAAGTGCCTCAAACGATAGCAGACAATACAGTGGAAGCACTTTAATAATTATAGCTCTCTAATACGTCGTGTATCTACAATATGGCATGATGTACTAGGGTTGATATTCTTTTAGACCTGGAACAACTAAGCTGCTACTTGTGAACGCAACGACCGATATTGTCCAAAAACTCTGGAGCCTGTGCCACGTCCTGCGGGATGACGGCATCACCTACCTGCAATACGTCACCGAACTGACTTACCTGCTGTTTCTCAAGATGGCGCAGGAGACGGGGGTGGAAGACCAATTGCCCCAAGGGATGCGCTGGGCAGATTTGACGGCGAAAGAGGGGATAGAACAATTGACATTCTATCGCTCTCTGCTGCTGGAATTGGGTTCTAAAGCCTCATCGCTACGGGTGCAGGCGATTTTTGCTAATGCTCAAACGGCGCTGAAACAACCGCGTATTTTAAGTAAGCTGGTCGAAAGTATTGATAAGTTGGACTGGTACTCTGCCAAGGAGGAAGGGTTAGGCGACCTCTATGAGGGGCTATTAGAGAAGAATGCCAGTGAGAAGAAGTCCGGGGCAGGGCAGTATTTTACGCCGCGTCCGCTGATTGACTGCATGGTGTCCTTGATTAAACCGCAAGCGGGGGAACTAATCCAAGACCCAGCGGCGGGAACGGGGGGCTTTTTGATTGCGGCTGACCGCTATATTAAACAGCACACGGATGATTTGTTTACCCTGTCGGAAGCTGACCAGGTGTTTCAACGGCAGCAGGCGTTTTATGGCATGGAGTTGGTGCAGGATGCCCACCGCTTGTTGTTGATGAATATGATACTGCACGGGATTGAGGGGGAGGTGACGTTGGGGGATACTCTCTCACCGGATGGGCAGCGGTTGGCGAAGGCTAAGGTGATTTTGACGAATCCGCCTTTTGGTACGAAGAAAGGGGGTGGCAGTCCGACGCGGGATGATTTTACCTTTCCCACCTCGAACAAGCAGTTGGTATTTTTGCAGCACGTTTATCGCAGTCTGCTACCGGAAGGACGGGCGGCGGTGGTGTTACCGGATAATGTATTGTTTGAGGATGGGCAGGGGCGCAATGTCCGCGCTGACTTGATGGATAAGTGCAACCTGCATACGATTTTGCGGCTACCTACGGGGATTTTCTACGCCCAAGGGGTCAAGACGAACGTGCTGTTTTTCCAGCGGGGGACGACGGAGAAGGGCAATACTAAGGAAGTGTGGGTGTATGACCTGCGGACGAATATGCCCAGTTTCGGGAAGCGGATACCCCTGACGCGGGAGCATTTTAATGAGTTTGAGTTGGCGTATGGGGATGACCCGAATGGGAAGAGTCCGCGTGTTGACCAAGGGGAAACGGGGCGCTGGCGCTGTTTTACTCGTGAGGAGATTGCCAAGCGGGGGAATAATCTCGATATTTCCTGGTTAAGGGATGAGAGTTTGCAGTCGGGAGATGGTTTGCCGGAACCGGATGCGATCGCGGCTGAGATTATGCTGAGGTTGCAGACGGCGATGGAGGAGATGGAGGCGCTGTCTGGATTGTTGGAGAATGAGGAAATCATTTAATGTTCAATGAAAATACTAATCTTCCTGACGGTTGGGTTCTTACAACTCTTGGTCAGTTAGGCGAATGGTCGAGTGGTGGTACACCTTCGCGCTCCCATTCTGAATACTATGGAGGCGATATTCCTTGGATTAAGACAGGAAATTTACCTGATGGTTTAATTGAAGAAATTGACGAAAATATTACTTGGGAAGGTTTGGCCAATAGTTCAGCTAAAGTTTTTCCAAAAAATAGCTTAATTGTGGCAATGTACGGTGCGACGATTGGAAAGCTTGGAATTCTAAAGGAATCCGCTGCAACAAATCAAGCTTGTGCCGCTTTAGTTTCAAAAAGCCTTACGACTGAAATTATTCCCTATGTATTTTATTATCTTTTAAATCGTCGTGAACACTTAAGGAGTATTGGACAAGGTGGAGCACAACCAAATATTAGTCAAACTGTTCTTAAAGAATATCCCTGTCCCCTCCCACCTCTCAACGAACAACGCCGCATAGTTGCCAAGATTGAGGCGTTGAAGGCTCGGAGCCAGCGGGTGAAGGAGGAACTTGAGGCGATTCCCACCCTCTTAGACCAGTTCCGTCAATCAGTCCTCGCCGCCGCTTTCCGTGGCGACCTCACCGCTGATTGGCGAGAGAAAAACCCTGATGTTGAACCTGCATCAGAACTTTTGAAGCGAATTCAAGAAGGAACTTCTAAGGGCAAAACTAAAAAAAGAGTTGACAATGCTCTTCCCGACCCATTTGAACTACCAGATGAATGGCTCTGGGTAAGTTTGTCCGATATTTGTCAAACCATTACTGATGGCGATCATCAATCTCCTCCGAAAGCAGATAAGGGAATTCCGTTTTTAGTTATTTCTAATATTAGTCAAGGGCAGCTAGATTTTAATAATACTCGCTATGTGCCTGAAGATTATTATCAGTCAATTCAGACGCATAGAAAACCAGAAAAAGGCGACATTATCTATTCAGTTGTTGGGTCTTATGGGATTCCTGTGTTAGTTAATACTGAGAATAGATTCTGTTTTCAAAGACATATTGCCTTATTAAAACCAATCCGCTTACTTAGTAGTGGCTGTCTGTTGTATGCTCTAAAATCTGAGTTTGTTTTCACACAAGCTACTAAAGTTGCAACAGGAACAGCTCAACTGACTGTAACTCTTTCAGGTCTTCGTAGAATTAAAGTACCGCTTATCCCTGCTGCTGAACAACAAGAAATCGTTCGGCGCATTCAATCCTTATTCGGAACTGCTGACAAAATCGAACAACAATACCAAGAAGCGCAAGCCTACCTCGACCAACTCAATCAATCCATCCTCGCCAAAGCCTTCCGAGGCGAACTGGTTCCCCAAGACCCCAACGATGAGCCGGCATCCGTCCTATTAGAACGAATTCGGGCAGGCCGGCAGAAACGAGAAGCCGAAGCCAAAACCGCTAAAAAGTCCACAGGTAAAAAGGGTGGGCGGGGTAGCAAGAAAGCGCAAGAGCACGAGGTAGAAGCCACTCAGCTAGAGTTTCCATTAGAATAGTGCCGGTGTCTGAGTTTTTCTTGATATAACTTTTGTTACTGAAATTTAGACTAAGCGATCTTTATGGAGTGGTTAGCCTAAATTCTAACGATTTCCCTGGCCGTCCCCTGAACATCCGCCAACCTTCTTGCATCCATCGGCACCTCAACATTGGGCTGGGTCATCGCGTGAACCCGATCTACTGGATTCACCCCCTTCTTGCACCCACCGGCCTTTTGAGATCCACCGGGCTTTGAGTATCCATCGCTATCTCTACATCCTGTACGGACGACCAACTACGAATGGCAACCGAATGGGAAAGGATGAGGCTGAAAAGCCTTTATTACAGGTAATGGCCGAAAGGTAGTTGAGTTCTCAGGCGCTGCGCTAATCAATAGATGAGCTATTTTCCATAGTGGAAGAAGCTCCTCTGGGCTAAAAAAAATCTTGGCTTTAACGTAATCCATATTTAGCGTTTTTTTGTTTTTTACTAGAGCAAATGTACTAAATATGGATTTTTTTTTATTATTACAGGCCCAATAGCATAAAATGTTTTTAACCCCTAGGGTTAACAATATTAGTAAAAGCTAGTATAATGGATATTGTATTTAACAACAGCAAATTTGAAAAAGAGTGCACCAACCAGCGGCTTTTAGAAAAAAACTATGGAAAAGACAGAGCGAAACGTATTCGGAGGAGGCTAGACGATTTACGCGCAGTTAACGTACTTGAAGATATGCGAAATGTTTCGGGACGCTGCCACGAATTGCGGCACGACCGTGCAGGTCAATTATCGCTGGATTTAGATCATCCCTATCGGCTGATATTTGAGCCAGCAAATGAGCCAATTCCAACTAAACCAGACGGTGGAATCGACTGGACTAAAGTTACTGCCGTTAGGATTATCGGCGTGGAGAATACCCATGAGTAATGCTATCCAAAATCAGTACAAACCAGATTACGTTTCCCCCCCAGGCGAGACACTTGAAGAGATTTTAGAAGAAAGAGAAATGACCCAAGCCGAACTGGCGGAACGCATGGGTAGGCCAAAAAAAACCATTAGTGAAATTATTAAAGGTAAAGCAGCGATTACCCCTGAAACTGCATTGCAATTAGAGCGGGTGTTGGGTGTTCCGGCTAGTTTTTGGAACAACCGGGAACGACTTTATCGGGAAGCTTTGGCAAGGGCAGAAGAACAACAGCGTTTGGCATCGCAAGTAGATTGGCTCAAACGAATTCCTGTTAAACCCATGATTGAGTTTGAATGGATTAGGTGCTGTGAAGATAAGGTTGAGCAACTGCGAGAAGTGCTAAATTTTTTCGCCGTCGCCTCCCCTGAACGGTGGGAGGAGGTATGGTGTAATACTTCAGTAGATTTTCGCAAATCTCCAGCTTTTCAAAGTGACCCCGGTGCGGTGGCGGCTTGGCTGCGTCGGGGAGAAGTGGAAGCGGCTGAGATTGACTGTGCTGGCTATGATGCCAACAGATTTAAAGAGACACTGCAACAAGTTCGTGCTTTGACTGTAAAAGCACCGGAGATTTTCCAGCCGGAAGTGGTGCGGTTGTGTGCTGAAGTTGGGGTAGCTGTGGTGTTTGTGCCGCAACTCCCCAAGACACGGATTTGTGGTGCAACGCGCTGGTTAAATCCTAATAAAGCGTTAATTCAACTGAGTTTACGCTACAAAACTGATGACCATCTGTGGTTCTCTTTCTTTCACGAAGCTGGCCATATTCTGTTGCATGGCAAGCGGGATGTGTTCCTAGAGGATAATGCTGCTGAGGATGCCCACAGACAAGACAAGGAACAAGAGGCAAATACATTCGCGGCTAATATACTAATACCCCCCAATGAGTGGCAACGATTCCTTAATTCCAGCCAAAAAAGGAGTAAAGACGGTATCAGGGAGTTTGCTGCCCAAATTGGTATTGCACCGGGGATTGTGGTGGGTAGACTTCAGCATGATGGAGTTTTACCAGTAACCCACTGTAATGAACTGAAGTGCCGATTGGAATGGGCATAAAAAATATTTATGGGAGGTTGACTTATGCCATCTTTAAAAACAGAACAACAGTCCCTACAAACTTTAGCTTGAGAACCTCCCATATCTCTCACTGATTTAATTTTAAAGGTTGGGTGATGTGGGAAGAAAGTGGTTATGAAGATTTTATCTGGTAGTTTTGTACCAATGGTTATGGGGATTCTGTTTATTAGCTTGGTGTCGGTCGGACAAATGGTGTTAACCTGACAAGCAGATTGTAGTTTGCTGCATACTGCCAATTTGGAGGCCGGGGGTGTGCATTTGCCTAGGGAAATGCGGATGAATGCCGGTGGTTATGGGGAGTTTGCCCATGTTTTAGTTGTGTGCCGGTATTTGCCTGGGGTGCCGGTAATCTACATTTTGTCTGTGCCGGCGTCCATAGCCATGAGATAAAACATGGACGAGGGTGACACCGGCACCTCAATATCCACCGGCACGAGAGAATATTCGCCGACACGAGCGAGTTCCACCGGCCCCTCAACATCCTCCGGCTCAGGCAGGCTCACCGACGCCTCGACATCCCCCAGCGCTCACAGATTAACAGACTTTATTACATCTAGGGGTCGGTGGAACTCGCTCAATACTAAACTCGACCATAAGCTCAACTATCGCATAAAGCGCAGTGACAATGCACAGTGGCAAGCGAATCTCCATCTACGAAAGAGCTACCAACATCGAGCTTGCATAAGTGCGCTTCTATAACCACTTTGCTTGGAAACACTAGATATTTAACACTATCGTCAGCACAAAACAAATGGTAGATCGCAGCAACAGCGGATAAATCAAAAAAGTTTTTATAGCTGTTCTAAGTGCGTGCTGAAGGTAGGCTAAAATAGCAAAACTAGAAACAGATATGTAAAAAAACGCCTAGCACTAGATTTTCCAGCGACTCAACAGAGTATCTAAAGCCACAAATTGGGGGCATGGCTCTCTGTCTAGTACCACTTTTCCTTGCAGTTGGTAGCCCATTATCAAGTAAAAAAGATATTTATGGATTTACAAAGGTTTTTCAACTCCTGTAACCCCAGTTCCACCCTTGTACTGAGTAACCCTGAAGACAAACCCTACTATATTGATTTTGCAAGCGTGCGGGGAGGGAAAATCATCGAAGCCCTCAAACGAACAATTACCCGCCTCACCCCTAACCAACCCACCTGTCAACTATTTACTGGACATATAGGTTGCGGTAAATCTACTGAACTATCGCGGCTAAAAACTGAATTAGAAGAAGAAGGGTTTCACACTGTTTACTTTGAATCTACAGAAGATTTAGACGAAACAGATCTCGACGTTACTGACATTATGTTGGCAATTGCTCGTCAGGTTCTCGCCAGCTTACAATCAAGCCAGATTGGATTGAACCCTCAAGGTTTTAAAGCCTTTCTATCATCAATGTGGGAAATCTTGCAAACTCCTGTAGAAGTTTCGGTTGAAGGCCAAATTTTTGGTAATAAAATCAAGGGAAGTACAGAAGGAAATTTAGAGTTTTCTCTTTTGGGAGACCTAGCAAAAATAACTGCTAAAACTAAAGATAGTCCTGATTTGCGGCGCAAACTGCGACAACATTTAGAGCCGCAAACAAATAAAATTTTGCAGTTGCTTAATGATGAAATTTTAAAAGAAGCAACTAATTTGCTTAAACAACGCGGGAAAAAAGGGTTAGTCGTGATTATTGACAACCTAGATCGAGTGGAAAATCGACGAACTGCATCAGGAAAGATGTTACCCGAATATCTGTTTATTGACCGAGGCGAACAGTTGCGTAAACTGAAATGCCATTTAGTTTATACAATCCCCCTTGCACTCATTTTTTCTAATGATGGCGAAACTTTAAAAAATCGTTTAGGCGGAGGTATTAACCCCAAAGTTTTACCAATGGTGCCGGTGCAGTACAGAGATGGTTCTGAACACAGGGAAGGGATGGCATTATTGCGCCAAATGGTGATGGCAAGAGCATTTCCAGAACTTCCAGAAATTGAACGCTTAAAACTTATTACAGAAGTTTTTGATACCCCAGAAACTTTAAACCGACTATGTTGCGCTAGTGGTGGCCACGCAAGGGAGTTGCTAGGGATACTCCACCGCTGCTTGCAAGAAGAAGATCCGCCAATTACAAAAACTGTTCTTGAAACAGCAATTCGAGAAAATCGAGATCGGCTGTCTTTGTCAGTGGATAATCAAGAATGGGAATTGATTTTTCAAGTAGCAAGAGACCAGCAAGTAAGAGGAGATGGAGAATATCAAGCTTTGTTACGAAGTTTGTTTGTCTTTGAATATTGTGATAACAAAGGAAAGTGGTTTGGCATTAACCCACTTTTAGCAGAAACAGAGAAATTTAAACTTTGGCAGCAGCAAAACAGTTAAAACGATGACTGAATTAAACAACCAAAATCTATCAACAGAGAACCAGCGATCGCTCAAAACTTTAGGGCGAACGCTCACAATGAGTCAAGGAAACTTTTCTTTGATTTTTATACGCTGTAACTACTCTAGTTTGAGAGAAAAAGTACGGAACCTCCTAGAGCAACAGTTGGCAATAAAAGTGAAAGATATTTTTTTACCGACATCTACCAAAAGCCTTTATGACTCCCTCGTAAATGCTATTCAGGAGGACTCACCACAAGCACTCATCGTTTTTGGCTTAGAAGCAGTTGTTTCCCTAAATGACGTGCTGACTGCGGCAAACCGTTCTCGTGATCGCTTCCGGCGTGATTTTCCATTTCCAGTGGTGATCTGGGTAACGGATGGGGTGCTATCCAAACTTGGGCGTTTGGCGAATGATCTCAACACTTGGGCCGGCCCACCTATTCACTTTGAAGTTTCACCTGAAGACTTGCGGGAGTTCTTGTTACAAAAAGCTGAACAAGCGTTCAATGGTGAAACAAATTTTAAATTAGCTGGGTGTGAAATTGAGGCAATTGAAAAAGATTTACCACTGTTAGGCGAACACTTAGATCCAGAATTACAAGCTTGTTGGGAAATTATTCGCGGCACAATTGAGTTTCAAAATAAGCACATTGATGCAGCCCTCAAACACTATCAAAAAAGCTTGACAGTTTGGCAGCAAAACGGTCAACTTGAATGCCAAGGAATTGTCTGCATGAAAATAGGGATGGCTTACAACCTTAAAGCAGAACTGCACCGAGCAGAAAATGAATCTTACTGGCAACAAGCGCGGGCCGTTTTTTACCAAGCCCTTGATTGTTTTAAACAGGCGAACCAAGAGAACCGAATAGCTGAATGTATAAGCCAATTGGGGGAAATTCTGCAAGAGTTAAAGGCTTGGGAAGAATTGCAAGCTTTGGCGGAAACAGGTTTAAAAGTTCATTTGAAGATGGGGTTTCTTAATTTATTAGCTCAAGATTACGCTTTTTTAGCGCAAGCGGCAGTACATAAAGGCGAATGGCAACAAGTCCATGATCTTGTGACATTCGGATTGGCTGTTTTAGAAAAAGCCGCAGCACCAACTGATGAAAAAATCTTACATTTATTATTGCTAGGGAAATCACAATGGAATCTAGGTCAAAAAGCAGAAGCATTCAGAACTTTAGAACAGGCTAAACAAATTCGCCCTCAAAAAAATTCTCTACATATTTACATTCAAATTTTGGAAGAGTTGCAAACTTTATACAAAGAAAGCCACGAATATCTAAAAGCTTTTGAACTCAAACTAGAACAACAAGAACTTGAAACGAAGTATAGATTGCGGGCATTTATTGGGGCGGCGCGCTTGCAACCACCGGCCCCTGAAACGCTAAATCTTGACTTAGACAACCGTGAACAAATCGCTGGTGCTGTTGAGGAAATTGTCGCAGCATCGGGGCGTCAGCAAGATGTGAATCGCTTAATTGAACGCATCGGCAGACCCGACTGCAAGCTTACGGTGCTGCACGGTCAGTCAGGAGTTGGTAAAAGTTCCATCGTCCAAGCAGCGCTTGTTCCAGCGCTCAAGTTGACTTCTTTTGATGGCTGGGATGCAATGCCTGTGTTGGTGCAGGTCTACGCTAATTGGGTGCAAGAATTTGGCTATAAGTTAGCACAGGGGCTACTGGAAGCAAAAGCTGTAGTTGTAACACCTCAGTTAGACACTCCCGCAGCGATTATTCAAAGGCTTCGTGAAAATGAAAATTGCCGGTTAGTAACGGTCTTAATTTTTGACCAATTTGAGGAATTTTTCTTTGTTTACAAAGATCCCGAAGTCAGGCAAGAATTTTATCTATTTTTGAGCCAAGTTATTGACATTCCTTATATCAAAATTATCCTATCTCTTCGGGAAGACTACTTGCATTACTTATTAGAAGCGAACCGTAGTGCAACCCTTGAAATTATTGACCGAGATATTCTTAATAAAAATATTCTTTATTACTTAGGCAACTTTTCCCGATCTGATGCTAAAACTATTATTGTTAGTTTGACGGAACGAGCTCAATTTTATCTTCAGCCTGAATTAATAGATGCGTTAATTGAAGAATTAGCAAGCGAATTAGGAGAAGTGCGGCCCATAGAATTACAGGTTGTAGGATCTCAATTGCAAGCGGAGAAGATTACAACTCTAGCCCAATATCAGAAAAGCGGGCCAAAAAAAGCAATTGTTGAGCGTTTTTTACAAGCAGCCGTCCTCGATTGTGGCCCTGAAAATCAAGATGTTGCTAAATTAATTTTGTACTTACTAACAGACGAAAACAATACCCGCCCTCAAAAAACTTCCGATGTTTTGGAATTAGAGGTTAAAGTAAAAGCATCTACTTTAGATTTAGTGCTAGAAATATTAGTGAAGTCCGGGTTAGTTTTAAGACTACCTTCGACTCCAGCAGATCGCTACCAATTAGTTCACGATTATTTAGTTTCTTTTATTCGTAATTCCCAATTTAATCCCTTTATTGCTGAATTAGAGAAAGAAAGAGAACAGCGTAAACTGACACAAGAAAAGTTAATTGAAGTACAAAAACAGCAATTAAAAGCTGCACGTCGGGCAACCGCTACGTTGGTAGGGCTATTAGTGATTGTTGGTACTGTTGCGACTATAGCTACCTTAGTGGGAATCAATACTTACCTAGCAAGCTTAAGTTTATCTTCAAAAAATAATGCAGGCTTGGAGCGATTAATATCAGCTATTAAGCTTGGTAAGGAGTTGAAAAAACTGCCAATAGGAGTTATTAAGGAGACTAAAGTATTAGCTTTAAGTGAATTAAACCAAGCCGTTGCCAATGAACAAGAGCTAAATCGTTTAGAAGGGCATAACGGGGCTATTACGAAAGTTGTTTTTAGCCATGATGGAAAAATGATAGCAACTGCCAGCAAAGATAAAACAGCTATAATTTGGGGTATAGATGGCCGAGAAATTTCTAAATTAGAAGGACATAGAGGAACCATTACCAGCATTGCTTTTAGTAAGGATGGTAAAACAGTAGTTACCGGCAGCAAGGATAAAAGAGTAAGGATTTGGATTTTAAAAGGGGAAAAATTTGTTTTTTTTAAAGAGTTAAAGCTTCATAAAGCAAGTATCACAAGCGTAGATATTAGCCCGGATGGGCAAACAATTGCCTCAGCTAGTGAACATAGAGAGGTAAAATTGTGGACTCGTACAGGTAAACTTATAAAACCTCTTACTCATCCTGAAATAGTAGCAGTTGTCCGTTTTAGCCCAGATAGTAAAATGATTGCGGCTGCCGGTAAAAATGAGATAGTAAAGCTTTGGAATATTAAAGGCGAAGAAATAGATAGTAAGATTAATAACTATGGTACTCTTAACATGGATTTTAAAGATGATGGTCAATCTCTTATTTTTGGGAATAAGGATGGAACGTATAAATTATATCAACTTAATGGAAACCTATTCAAGAGCGCTGGCTCATTGTGCGGAATCCGTAGAAATGTTTCTAGCATAGCTTCACCTCCTAATAATCGTCATTTCTTTTCTATTGAGAGAATGCCAGGAAATGCTGGTGGAAAAGAGGTAAATTTTAATGCTATAATTGACGGTCAATGTGGAGAGTATAGAGAAAACAAAATTGCTCATAGTGATAGTATTACAGACATTAGTTTAAGCCCAGACAGTAAAATATTAGCAACAGCTAGTAAGGATCAGACCGTCAAACTTTGGGATCTTACCAAGCAGAAAATTTCTTATTATTATGAAGAGGAATTATCATTATATAAAAAAGCACTCTTCAGTCCCAACGGTCAACTAATAGCAACCAGCAAAGGAGATAATACAGTCTCACTCTGGCATCGTGATGGTACTTTTATTAGAACTATCGAGGGAAATTCGTCAGTTTTGAGTTTTAGCCCAGATCATCAGTCTATTATTACAGCTAGTCCTGATGATATTATAAAGCTAGGGACTTATGAAGGGAAAGAGATTACTTGGAAAGATAAAATTGGTAGCATTACAAGTATCAAACTCAGTCCTAACGGTCAATTTATTGCCACTGTCGGAATCGACAACACGGTTAAACTATGGAAGCGAAACGGAACTTTAATTAAAAATTTAACTCAGTATGGACTAAATAAGACTCCTATAGTTACTTTTAGCCCAGATAGTCAGAAAATTGTTACTTTTGGGGAGGGCAAGACATTGAAACTTTGGAATAAGAAGGGCGAATTTATAAAAAGTTTGTTCGGGCATTCTCAATCAGTAGAAAAAGTAGTGTTTAGCCCAGACAGCCAATTAATTGCTACAATTGGGGATGATAATATATTAAAACTTTGGAATAGCGATGGAACACTAATTAAGATGTTAGAAGGTCATCCCGACCCCATTAAATATGCTAATTTTAGTAAAGATAGCGAAATACTTGTTTCTATTTCAGCAGCATTTGGTAACAGTCAAATTCGACTTTGGAGAAGTAATGGTACACTTCTGCTGAGCAATCCTATTGATGAATATGGCTTGTTTCAAGTTTACGTCAGTCCTGGCGGTAATTTTATTGCTTCTACTCACTATGGTGGTGCAATAAAGCTTTGGGATTATAAAGGAAATTTTATTAATAGTCTTACGGGTCATAAAGATACAGTCAAAAACTTGAGTTTTAGTGCTAACGGTCAAACAATTGTTAGTGGTAGTGATGACGGTACAGTGAGATTGTGGAAACGCGACTTGAAAACAGGTCAATTTGAAAAAAATTCCTACCGAACTTTACGCGAACACACGGCTGGAGTCACCAGTGTTAGTATTAGCCCTGACGGTCAAATAATTGCTTCGGCTAGTTCTGATAAAAATGTCTTACTTTGGGATAAGGAAGGCAAACTAATAAATGATAAGCTAGGTCGCTTGCTTGACAATATAGAAAAGGTAAGTTTTAGCCCTGATGGGAAATTTATTATTGCTTTTGGCAGGTCTTATAGGAAGCACCACAGAAATACTTATTCTATAAAAATTTGGACGAGGGATGGTAAAGAAATTAAAACTATTAAAGGTCATCATAATGGTACAAACAGTTTTGATATTAGTAGTGATACAAATACAATTACTTATGTCAGCAAAGACGATTCTTTGAAGCTTTGGAATATTAGTGATGGAATGCTGCTGGCCACTTTAAAAGGCCATGAGGATTGGATAAACAGTGTTTCTTTTAGCCCAAATGGTCAGAATATTGCCTCTGCTAGTGATGATAAAAAAATAAGATTATGGGATAGCAAGGGAGAGGTTATAAAAATTTTAGAAGAGCATAAAGATAAGGTTAATAGAGTTAGTTTTAATCCCAAATCTTCAAAGCAACTGGCTTCAGCAAGCAGCGATAAAAGTGTAAGAGTTTGGAACGATGCTGGACAAGAAGTAAAACCTATATCGCCACATAAAGTCAATGATAGTGTCGATCAAGTAATATTTAGCCCCGATGGAGGAAGAATTTATTTTGCTAGTGCTGGCAATATTAATTTTTGGGACATTAAGCAGAGTAAGTCAGTAAAGACTCCACTAACCTATGAATCCAATAATAACTATAACAGCTTGAACTTTAGTCCTGATGGTAGTGTCCTTGCTTTGGCAGGTTCTCCTATCAGCTTATATTTCCCTAATGCCTTTTGGTCTAAAGATATTGCTCACTTTACCCCTAACTCTGAATCAAGTAATGTAAGTTTTAGTCCGGATGGAAAAGCTATCGCTGATATCAAAAACGATAAAGGGTATGCTTGGAATTTTTTAGATTTAGATGAAGCCCTACAGCGAGCCTGTAGTATAGCAAGAGATTATTTAGCAAATAACTCCAAAGTAGAAAAAAGGGATAAAAATCTTTGTGATGACGTGAGAGTATTACAGCCAGAGCACCAAGCAAACAAAAAGCTGAAAAATTCATAGGCTTTCTTACATCCAGATAGGCCAGTGAATCGCGGGGGGGTTTGTAGTTGGCTCTTGAGTTGGTGAATTTGGCTCTCCTAAAGTGTCCTGAAGACCTTCCAATTTGCAATGATTTTGACTGACGGTTCTACAAATGCGTGAAACTCCATCAACTCCACTAACATCCCAATATTCACCCGCTGATCTACGCTTACTTGAGTAGCCGACCATTCATTTCTGCTATGGGAGAGCAGGGATGCCGTTGAAGTCTGTGATGTCGGGGAGGTTGGTGACACCGAAGGTTGTGTGTAAAGTTTTGAATAGTGATTAAATATTAAATGGCTGAATGAATTACTTCATGGATCTGCTGTCATTCTTGGGGGAAACTTTATAGTTAGTCGCGTTTGGCCGGCAAATCACAGATAAGCTCTCCAATAAGGGAGTGTTTAACATATTTTTGGTAAGCTAATGATTGCTTGAGGTTTAGTACCCAACCGGCTTTTCTCCAGCCAATAGTCGATATCCAGTTGCTTATCCAAAATCTTTGGCTGTTCGGTAATTTCTGCGGTGGCGTAAACTCCGCTTTGGGGCCGGTGTGTCAAATAAATTAACCAACTAAGGCATTTCCAGCAGTATCCCATGAATAATCGCACGCACGGTTTCAGAAGAGAGGGGCGGGATGGCAACATTCTCCTTGACTTTACCTCTATACTTACTTAACCTCAGTTCGGGATAACCTGAAACCCTTATTCTGCCATCCACTATTCTGGTACTCCGGCAACGTAGTTGAGGCGTTTCAGCCATTTTGGAAGACTCCAGTGGTCTTAACCAAAAGTGACGTTAGAATAGGCTTTCCAGTACCTTGTAGAGTGTATTTCCAAGTATTTTCCAGCCTCAAAGCTTAGTTTCACAGCAAGCTTCGCCCTACTTTTAGATTTTCTTGACAAATAGTCTCCTGCTAAATATACTTATTTTAAGTATATTTAATCACTATACTCTAAAACAACTTATTGATAGAAAAAATGAAAATATGTCTAAAGAAATTAATGATATAAAATCTCGGTTAAATAGTCAGAGTGAGCAAGAAAGGCTGGCGGCTTTATCAGAAACTCTAAAATATGGCCAAGAAGGTTTGAGCTTATTCATTGAACACTCTCTCAAAGATTCATCTGAAAGAATCAAACAATCAGCATACTGGATTTTGCAGGGAGATACTTCTAATTTAACGCAAGCTTTCCAAAAAAATTCAAAAATTAGGTCTACAGATACAATTACTTGCTTAGCCATAAGTGCTGATAATAGTATTCTTGTTGGCGGGAGTTGGCAAAAAATTTGGATATGGAATTTAAAAACAGGAGAAGTCCTTCATCATTTAGAAGGCCACACTCATTGGGTTTTAGATGTTGCCATTACCCCTAATCAACAAACTTTAGTTAGCGCAAGTGCAGATACTACACTAAAAATATGGGATTTAGAAACAGGTAAGCTTATTAATACACTAAATGGACATTCTAGCTGGGTCAACGCTGTTTGTATAACCCAAGACGGCAAAAAAATTGTTAGCGGGAGTGCTGATAAAACTATTAAAATATGGGATTTAAAGTTACAAAAGGGGGAAGCAGAAACTCTTAAATCTCCCCAAGACCTAGGCCATGTCTTAAGCTTATGTATTAGCCCGGATAATAAGGTGATAGCTAGTGGTAGCACTAATAACAAGATCGTTTTGTGGGATTTAGAACAACGTAAATTTATTTGTAGCGTTGAAGGACATAGGGATTGGATTAACGAAGTTAAATTTCTTTCAGACCGTACAACTTTAATGAGTGGGAGCAGAGATGGCGTTCTAAAACATTGGAGGTTAAGTTATAAACGCTCCTCAAATGATATTAATTTTATTAAAATTTTATTAGGTTTACTAGACATAGTTGCCACTGCTTTAACTATCTATACTTTATCAATAGCATGGTTTATATCTCTTTTATTTTGGCTCGTTAGATTTATTGGGGGCGCGGCTGTTATTTCTTCTAATGAAAATAGAGATACTCCTTCTAATATTCAAATATTGGAAGATATTAAAAGTTATAAAGATAACCAACGAATCCACACTCTGCTTTTTAATGGTAATAAAAATATATTAGTCGTCGGTTATCCCCACAGTATTGAGTTATTGGATTTTATAACTCCTCATAGAATTATATATATTCTACCAGAGCAATCTAGCTTGATTACTTCCGTTGTTGTTAATAATAGTGGAAAAAATATTATTTTTGCTGGCAAAGATTGGGTGACTTTGTTAGATTGGGAAAAAAGGAATATGCCTTATGCTATTAAAGGATGCTCATATCCAAGATTAAGTAAGATTATTATTCCGGAAGTTTATTCAACAATCTTTTGTGGGGAATCTAAAAAATTTACTGTAGAAGGTTTAGATCAAAATAATAAAAAAATAAACATTGAAAGTAAAGATATTATCTGGCAAGCAGGTGGAGGTCAAATTCAAGATGGTTTATTCAATGCTGGCCAAGAAGCCGGAAATTTTAATATTGAAGTAAAAGTAGGCTTTTTGAAAAACTCCATACCCATTACTCTTATTGAACCACTTCAGCTAAAACAACTTATTTTCACCTCATTGCCAAGCAAATTAGAGTTTGGAGAAAGTTGGCACTTTGAAGTAAAGGGCTTAGATCAATATGGAAACGATTTCGCTCTACCAAATATTTTATGGTGGGTAAGCAGTGGAAGAATTGACAATCAGGGCAACTTTTGTGCAGGGTATCAAGAAGAAGAGGTTATTGTTACAGCAAGTGTAGGTTTATTTCATATTAAAGAACTAATAAAAATTGTTGAAACTTCTCGTTTAACAGCAATACAGATTGCACCACCATTAGTAACTTTACAACCAGGGCAAAAGCAACAGTTTTGTATAAAGGCTTTTAATCAGCGATATGAACAGATTACTGCTCCCAGTATAAAATGGAGTGCTATAAACAACAGAATTGATAAAAATGGTATTTTTTCTTCTCAAAAATGCGATAAAGGCAGGTTTCAAGTAAGTGCAACAGTAGAAAGCTTAACAGTCAAAGCACAAGTTATTATTCCCTGTGTTGTAGAAAAAATCAAAATAAATTGTCAACCAGAAATACTTAGACCCGAAGAAGAGGTTAAATTTACCGTAACGGCATGGGATCAAGCAGATGATATTGTAGAAGTAAAAAATGTTGAATGGACGGCTACAGAAGGTGGGTCAATTAATAACCAGGGTGTTTTTAAAAGCCATTACACAAAAGGAGAAGTTGTTGTAACTGCCAAAGTTGGAAACATTAGCGATACAGCTAATATCTTCATTATCCCTATAGTGGCAAAATTAAAAATTGAGCCGAACTTTTGTAAAATAAAACCAGGAGAAAAGTTTAACTTTACTTTAAAGGGATGGGATCAAGCAGGTGATCCCATAAAAATCAAAAAAATTCAATGGTCAACCACAGAAGGCGGCTCAATTAGCAGCGAAGGCGTTTTTCAAGGGAGTTGCACAAAGCAACAAGTTACGGTGACTGCACAGGTTGGGGATATTACAGCTACAGCTAATGTTAGACTTATTCCTATACTCAGAAGATTGGAAATTTATCCAAAAATTTGTCAGCTTCAAACCCGCATAAAGGAACAAGGCTGTGAGGAACAATTTTATGTAATAGGCTTTGATTACTCTGGGGAAAAGATCGATTTAAATGAAGCTTATTTGGTAGCAAAAGAAAGCGGTTCACTAGAGGGCGAATTTTACCAAGGTGAGTTATTTTGGGAAACAACCGGAGGCAAGATAGATCAAGATGGGAAATTAATTATTGAGCCAAACTACAAAGGTAATATCCAAGTAACTGCAAGGGTAGAATATTTAACTGCAATAGCAGAAGTGAGCATTCCTGCCGTCCTACACAAAATAGAAATAAGTAATAAGGCACTAATACTTAAACCAGAAGAAGAGTTTCAATTTACTGTAAGGGGATGGGATCAAGCAGGTGATGTTATAGGAATAAAGAATGTTGAATGGACAACTACAAAGGGTGGTTCCATTAACAGCCAGGGTATTTTTAGAGGCGGTTACGCAAAGCGACAAGTTATTGTAACTGTACAGGTTGGAAATATTAGCGATACAGCTAATGTTACCATTATCCCTGTATTGAGAAAACTAGAAGTTTGGCCAACCTTTGTTTATCTAAGAGCTAATGAGCAGCAAAAATTTGTAGTAAAAGGCTTTGATCAATTCGGGAAAGAAATTGAGCCAGGACGTATTCATTGGGAAACGACTAAAGGGAAAATTTCACAAGATGGGACGTTAAGTGTTGCTTATAGTGAACAAGGTTATCTTCAAGTAACTGCAACATCTGTTTTTACTCAAAAGCATAGCCAGAAGGTAAGAACGCTATTTTTATATACGGCCCTTGTTAGTAGATTAATCTCTTGGTTTATTTCTTATGAAACTCTAATTGATGATTTAGTTGGGATTGTTAGTTCAGCCGAGAGTGAAGAACAATTTGACAATGTAGAAATCCAGCAATCACTTATAGACATAAATGTACAAACAATCGAGCTACAAACTATAGAACAGATTAGCGATTTTATACAACCTGAAGAAAGGCTAGTAGTAGAAATTATTAGAGAAACCAGTAATCTTATAGAAACCGAAGAAAACCTAGTCGTAGAAACCAGTAATCTTGTACAACCTGAAGAAGCATTAAATTTAGAAACCATTGAAGAGGCAGCTAATTTCATACAACCTGAAGAAGCCCTAAATTTAGAAAACGTTGAAGAAGCAGCTAATTTTATACAAGATCAAGAAAGGCTAGTCGTAGAAACAAGTAATGTCATACAATCGGGAGAGGGACTAAATTTAGTAGTTATTGAAACGACAACTAATATTATAGATCCTGTAGAAGAATTGGGAATAAATTCATTAGATTTTTATACGGCTTTAGAAGGATGGTTAGTTCAAAAAATACGAAAACTGATAGCTCATTGTTTTCTATCTGTTAGTCGTTTATTTCTCAATGAAGCAATGTCTAACTTGAGTGCTTATGCGGATGTCTTTGTTTTAGCGGTTGAGTATAATCCTTATAAATATTTTGAATGTCTTAAAGTTCTCTCTGATCATTCAAACTTTGTTAGTTCTTTAGTTATTACACCAGATGGACAAAAGCTTATTAGCGGTAGCTGGGACAGCAGTATCAAAATCTGGAATTTAAGTACAGGCCAGGTACTTGATACGTTAGAGGCTCATACAAACGATGTAGAGTGTCTTGCTATTGCTCCAAATGGACAGACGCTTGTTAGTGGTGGTTGGGATGAAACCATTAACATTTGGGATTTAAACACTAGCCAGTTGCTATGCTCTTTAGGCTGTCCGCAGAAAGTGACCGTAGTAGCCATTACTCCTGATGGACAAAAACTTGTAACTGGAGAAACGCATAATCTTATTAAAGTTTGGGATTTAAAAAATCAAACAATTTTAAAGGAGGTGAGAAATTCTTTAGATACTTATAATCACCCTTGTTGGTGGCATAAGTATATTGTTATTACCCCCAATGGTAAAAAAATAATTTCTGCTGTAGAGAGTATAATTATTTATGATTTAGAAACGGGAGAAATAGTTAACAACTTAAGGCCGAAGATAAAAACGGTTTATTCGTTAGCTATAACAGCAGATGGGACAAAGCTCATTAGTGGCCATAATAAAGAAATTAAAATTTGGGATTTAAATGCAAAATCTCCAAAAATTTTATTGACTTTGAAAAGTTTGGCGCGGAAAGTTTGGGATTTAGTAGTTATGCCAGATGAGCGGATATTTATATCCTGTGGGATTTTAGCGGAAAATGACTTAGAAAATGACTTAGAAAATGACTTAGAAAATGACTTAGAAGAAAGCGATCCTATTTCTATAATTGAATTCTGGGATTTAAATACGGGAGAAAAAATTCATTGCATAGAAGATTATGATGATAATGTAATTTATCGTCTTGCCATAAGCCCCGATGGGAAACAAATTATTACTGGCTATAAAGGAGGACTCATAAAAATTTGGGGGATACCAGAATTAAACTAACGCTGGTAAAAACTATCCAAGCTTTAATAGTATTGAGTTTTGATTTTCTTTATCCATCGGCCATCCTGCTTTCACCGGCCATCCTGCTTTCACCGGCCCCTCCACATTCCCCCCATGCAGGCAGGCTCACCGGCCCTTCAACATCCCCCGGTGCAGGCAAGTTCAACGGCCTCTTTCGGTTCGTAAGCCTAGGGAGTTCCACCGCACCGGCCCCCGGCAGATCCACCAGCATCTCAAAATTTACCGGCCCCTCAAAATTCACCTGCATCACCGTATCAACCGGCATCTCAATATCCCCCGACGTCCATTACGCTTTCCGTAGAAGCCGGTGTCTCCATATCCGCCCTCCCTATTAGATCCAGCGATGCCGGTGAATGGGACGGGGGTTTTTATGGACTCTTCTTTGTGTATTTTTTCAGGGCCGGCCTAAAATGACCATATAAGTTTATATTTCCGAGTGTGACACCGGCCTCTTTACGTTCAAGAGCTTCTCTACGTTCACCGGCAACATAAGCTTCTGTGCTGTTTGGGGTAATTATAAATAAGTTGCAGACCCTAGTTGGCAAGGGGGCCGTTTAAATTTCAGATTTGACACAATGGGTAAGCGAATCTTAGGAATCTCGGCTTCTTTGGCAATCCTTAAAACTTTTTGTCAAGGCAAAGTATCAGGCCGGTTTAGTAATTATTTGAAATAATGCAGCCTAATCTTGTAAAAAAGTTACCTTTACCGGACATCTGTACTTGTGGAAACAGGAAATTTAATCTTTTTATGCTGATTTATCTATGGAAATGTAATAACACTATCAATAACTAAAACATCAAGATTTGAGGGGTATTTTATCGCCCTGAAGTGGTTGCATTTAATAGAGCTAATGTAACCTTTTTTGCCGGTTCTTTTCCACAATAAAAACCCTTATATTTTTACTACTATTGATTCTAATGAAACCCCTAGTCCTTTTTGCTTTTTTCTCACCCTGTCAAATCCAAGAGTTTTACAAGTTATGATAAACTTGGTTTATATTTTCAGGAACTTAAGGAGGTTATACTATGGATTCAGAACGTCGTAAACTCGAATTAGGATTAGAGGTATCATTAAAGTTTGCTTTTGAACAATGGTGCGAACTATTGAAGAAGGATATCGATAAACAGATA
>NZ_JAMXEX010000032.1 GCF_025370775.1 Ancylothrix sp. D3o
TTCACCCATTCACCATCAATAGAAGGTTTAGATAATTTCTGGCCGAGGGGTGATAGAAATCCGTACCATTGATTTGAAGGTGTTGGGTGTTGAAATATCTTGCAACCTTTCACTGGCTCCAACCTGACATCACCACCCCTCGCGTTAACCATCTCGACAATTTCATAGAGTGGCCCGTCGAGTTGCTTCCATTCTTCACTTATTGGTTGTGGAGACGGCAGAGTAGTTAAATGTTGTAGTGGATTAATGACTTTATCGAACTTCCAACCAAGCTCCAAATCTTTGTTGTTGAGTGTTCCAAACCACTGAGTTTTAATTTCTCCGAACTCGGTAACTTCAACGACAACATCACCAAACTTTAAGTCCCGGTTTGGAGCACCAATCCGAATACAATCCCCAACTTTAAAATCGTTGACGTTAAGCACCGGCTCAAATTGGTAATCCAGGTTGTTTGCTGGTGTGGTGCCGGTTGAACCAGTCTGTAATTTAGTCTTGAGGTTGTTAATTTCTTCAAGTAAACTATCGCGTTCGGTTTCCAGTTTGGTGATTATTTCGCTGGCCGGTTCTTGTAAATGATCCACCGGCCCTATTGCATCCAAGGGCGCTGAGTTATCCAAATCGGTTTGGAGTTGGCTCTTGAGTTGCTCGATTTCTTTGAGTAAACTATCGCGTTCGGTTTCTAGTTGGACAATAATTTCGCTGGCCTGTTCATCAACCGGCTCCTCAATTGGCTGTCCACTACACAAAACCTTCAGAGCTTTATCCAGATGCAGTTGGGCGTGTAACCGCTCCTGCTTCATCTTTTCTTCCGATTTCCATCCTAAACCCGCACACTGATCAATCTGTCTTTGTAGGCCAGCCACCCTGTCCCTTGCCCATGCAATCTGTTTTAATAGCTTCTGAGATGGTGGGGCCGGTGGAACATTGGTTTGTATTTCCAAAACACTCTCAACCGGCACCAGATTATACCGTTCAACCGTTTCTAACAGATGTTTCCATTTGATGGAAAGGGTGCCGGTGTCTTCTGTGGCCTCCTGTTTGGCACAAGTTTCCGCATCTTCTCTGACGTTCGCCATATCATTATCGGAAAGACAGCCATATTTGCCGTCTCTGTCTTGTAGGACAAACTGGTTGATAATCGGGGGTATGAAGGCCGGTGGCACTTCCTCTTCCACATCTGGTGTGGTTAACTGGTGTAGCTCAATTTCCCACCAGAAGAATGTCTTTTTAGCGTTAGTCTTAACCAGCCTGACTTGAACCCGTCCAAAAATATCCGGTGTGTTGATGACCTCGGCAACCCAGTTTTTAAACTTGCCCTTTTTCGTGATGGTAACAAGGGTGGCCGGTTGGTAGATGGCGATTTCTTCTGCGGTGGGGAAGGGGTTAAATCCTTTATTTTCCCGTTTGACCAATGCTCGCAGGGTGGGGATTGTCACACCGGCCACCTTAAAAACCTGATTGATAAGTGTGACTGCTAATTCCGCAGAACCCTTGGCTAATGCTGCACACCCTTCTGTACCAATCTGAAGTAATAAATCTAGTATTGTGGGGTTGAGGAGGCCGGCGTTTTCAAGGTTCTGTTTGAGTTCCGCCATCCCCAGCTTTTGAGTGATTTCCTTGGCAGTCAGGGGATATTGGGACTGGAGAAACTTGCTGAACAGCTTATTACCCAGCTTCTCCTTTAGATCCAGTAGGGTGTCGATAACATTCAGTTCGAGGACGTTTAGGTTGGTTAAGAGAAGCTGCGTCAACAACGGTAAACTCTCTAAAGCTTCTGTGATAAGGGCTTTAGGAGTACCTTGGGGAAATGTGATAGTTTGGTTCATAATAGTAAGTTGGTACTTTGTGTACCGGGTTAAGGCCCCTGCCGGAACGATTGATTGCCGTATGGCAGGGGTTTGATTTTTGAAAAAAAATGCAAAACGTTATGATGTCTTGCGCTTTTCTACTTTGACGATACAGATTAAACCCCAACTTGTCAAGAAAATAGAGAAAAGTCCGTAAGCTTTACTGACAAAGAGATTCAAGCTTTACACATAGATTCATTAGAATGTTAAATAGTTAA
Source organism: Ancylothrix sp. D3o (assembly GCF_025370775.1). Classification (NCBI taxonomy): domain Bacteria; kingdom Bacillati; phylum Cyanobacteriota; class Cyanophyceae; order Oscillatoriales; family Microcoleaceae; genus Ancylothrix; species Ancylothrix sp. D3o. The sequence goes on from NZ_JAMXEX010000032.1 coordinate 2,066, forward strand.
TTTTTGTAAAGCTATATCGACTGCTTTGCGCTTTTGGGAAATTTATTTGAAAATGTAGAAGGTAAACGACTTGGGGGTGGACAAGAACTGTGACATTTTCTGAAAAGGACGATAAACAGCAGCGTTTGATTGAGTTGCTAAAACACTTGGAGCAGCAAGTCCAAGTGGTTGATGTGGCTCAAAAGCAGGCGGCAGTAGTCGCTTATATTAATCGTTTCGGTATGGTAACGAGTGAAGCTTCTTATCGGCGCTGGAAACTAAAAGAGCAGTTTCCTTGGAAATCCCGACGCCCCCTATTAGCCAACGCGATTGGCTGTTCGCCTGAACAGTTAGAAGGGTTTTTGAATGAAGGTAAGCCTAATAGTGCTGAGTTGTTTCCTTTGCTTCCACGCATTCCACCCGAATTTTCTTTGACTGGCAAACAAGCTTCTATAGATTTAAGTTCAGAAGCGGATATCGTAAATTCGATAATTTTCCTGTTTGATTACTTATCCTTGAACTCTCTGGGTAAAGTTCTAAGTTCGCTAAAAAACCATATTATTGCTCAAATTAAAATCTATGGCTTAGATTTTGTTACGTCTAGCAATCAGCTTTTATTGAATGCAGAAGAGGGCTTTGCCTCACCGACTCTCCCAGGAGTTAGGATAGCAGACTTGTTGAAAGGCAAAAATTTGCAGCAAATTTCAGATTTAGTTGATTTACCTTTAGCTAGATTGCAAAGTATTGCTGCTGGTTCAGAACCACTTCATCAGGAATTAACTTTGCTGGCTGCTGCTTTAGAAATTCCTCTTCACAAGTTAGAAGAAATAAGAAGACGAGAATTTGACAACAGGCTATATTTATCTAAAGACTGCCACTAAAATTGTTAGTAAGTATGTTTTAATATATAATTAAGGGAGGCGGGTGATGGAACAGATAAATAAATCAGTTTTGTTTCCAGGGTGTTTAGGTTTAGGAGTAGAAGGGCAAGCTCTCCAAATTAGGGTAAAAAGTTGGGATGAAGCTTGGAAGCTTAATCAATCTTATTTGCCATACTTAGCAGCTTTAGCTAGACTATTTGGAAAAGATTTAGTCTATTTAGTCCACAACACTGTTGGAAAACCTCATATTCCCATTTTAGCGTCTATGATAGAAACAGACTGTGCGGAAAATGAGCATTTCAAAGAAAACTGTTCTACCTTTTTAGAGAGTTTTAGCCTTAGTAATTTTAACTTCAATAACCAGTTAGAGGACAAAAATATGGACACTCAAAAGCTAACATTAGAAATGGTTTCAGAATTTATAGAGCGAGAGGATTGCGATGGAGAAATCGCAGCTTTGGCTTTGGGGGAAAACGAATATGCAACCTGGATTATTGACCAGAAGACTCAAGAAGTTCTACTTGCAAATCGTGTTGCTCTGGCTGCTAACTGTAAACCTCCTAGAGAAATTTTAGCTTCTAATATTTCTGCTTTATGGGAAGAAGAACCTCTACGGCAGCTAACCGATTTAGTTTATAAAGATAAAGCTGTTCGGGAGCACACCAATACGGGGTATCGCTGGCAAAAAGAAGAGGAAAGCGGTTTTTGGTTCCGTAAACCCCATTTTTTCACTGTTGATTATGCACAAGTTAACTTTTTAGGACAAATTTGCCGATTTGAAATTGTAAAAAGTGCTGTGCCGGTCTAAAGAAAATTTTGTTTTACTTAGAAGAAGCTAGTAATAAAAGTAGCTTCTTTTTTTTGGCAAAAAGTAGTTTATTTGCAATGATAGTCAGACAATGAACAACAGCCCTATTTTTTATTTTCGTAGAGCATAATAAACTTCGATTCAACCTCCATCTGACCGCTTAACTTTTTATAAAGAGGATATTGACTCAAGCCTAAAAGTTTAAATCCCCAAGACTGATAAAGCCGAATTGCGTTTGTTTTAGCCTGAGTAACACGCAGAAAGATGGGAGTACCGGCAGGCAATAGTGAAAGCGTGGTTTTGAATAATTCAGTAGCAATCCCTTGACCTCGGTATTCACTATCTGTACCAATGTCAGCCAAATACCAAGCTGCACCGGCCTCAATATTCAAATGCTGCCGGCAGAAATTATCATCACTGATCACTGTTTGGTTAGTGGCGGTGACAGCTTCAGCAGAGAATAAGGAAGATTTAGGAAAGGGAACAGTAGCGCAGAATCCAACAGTTCTGTTATCCTGATTTGCTACCAGTATCAATCCACCTGACTCGTAATGTCGGGAAAACATGGCTTTTATCTTGTCAACACTGTTATCTTGGTTTGATGGTGGTTCGGCAAAACATTTAAAGTAAAGTTTTGTTAACTCAGAATCCAGTAGGGTAGACAATTCTTCTGGGGTGGTGAGATGATAAATTTTACTAACCGTATTAATTGGGTTCATGGCAGTTACTATCAGACATAATCTTTTAATATGATGAAGGCGATTTTACTACTTTAGAAAAGTTTAGTCCTAATTATAGAATTTTGTCTAATCCATCACAGTCTAAAATTTACCAAAACTAACTTTATACAACTAAAAGGCTATTATCTATGATGCAACATTTATGGAATTGACAAAAGCGGTCGTTTCAGGAGAACACTTCTTGTCCCCTGAAGGATTGAAGAATTGGTTTCTTTTATTCCTAAGAAGTGTAGATTTTATTGGCAAGGGTAAAAACTGGAGTTTAGGCTATCGCATTATAAGTACAATAGCTTAATTACAAGTATTGAGTTCATCGGGTTTAACGATAATAAGGAGATGAAGGAGAAGGATAAGGTGAAGTTTGAGAAGGTGTTTGTTGTGGAGATCGCTGTTGGGAAGTATGTCCTACTCCAATTATTATTAAACAGATGAAAATAATCCATCCCCAGGGTAGCTGAGACTCAAAGGAAGAAGATATATTTGAACTCGGTGGAAAGCCTTGTTCTAATGATATTTCGGGCGAATTATATTCCTTACTTTCTCCCGTTTCGTAAACTTGTTTTAGTGCCACCGCAGCCATTGGATCTTCTAAGTATTGTAGGTAAACACAGGCTAAATCAACAATTGCTATAGTTCCTTTACCAGTGCGGCTTTGCCAGACCCAAGTTCCCTTAGCTCCATATTCTTTAATTTTTGCTGCGCCAGTTTTTGAGCTTTTAAAATTTCCAGGTCCTAGACTTTTAGGCCGACCAGCAGCCTTATACGCCTTATAAAGGTTAGTAACGCTAACTCTACCGTCTTTTTCTATAGGTATTATTGTGCCGTTATAAATTAGGTTAGCCATTTGATTAAATTTAAAATAGAGGGTTATAAAATCGTAGCATCAGCTTTTATAAATCGGCAACTAGAAATAATTTATGCTTGGAAAGCAAAACATAAATTGTTTTAACTAACCACAGATGCCGTAAAAACTTTTGCCTGCTCTAAAACCAACTCAGTCGCCAACGCCTGCATATCTGGGGGATAGCCATACTCACGCAGTAAGCGTTTAACCATAACTTTCATTCGGGCTCTCACATTCTCCTTCAAGTTCCAATCAATCGTCGCATTCTGGCGAATTCTCTGGACTAGAACAATCGCTAGTTCCCGCAATTGTTCAACCCCCATGACGTCCCTTGCACTTTCATTTTGAGCAAGTGCATCATAAAATGCTAATTCGTAGGGTTCTAAATTTAATTCTTCCCCTCGTTTATTGGCAGCTTGCGTATCCCTAGCAATTCCTAATAATTCCTCAATAATATCGGTTACACTAATGACTTGATTTTGATAACGTCGTAGGGCTTCTTCTAACATTTCTGCTAGTTTGCGACTTTGAACAATATTCGTGCGACTTTTCGCTTTAACCTCATCTTTCAATAAACGGGTGAGGAGTTCAACTGCTAAGTTTTTATGCTCCATCCCCTGCACTTCTTCCATAAATTCATCAGAAATAATGGAAAGGTCAGGATTTTTAATTCCAGCCTCATCGAAAATATTAATCACCGCACTGGAAACAAGCGCCTGATCCACCACTTGACGAATTGCGGTTTCAATTTCAATGTTACTCACTCCCCCATCACTGATTTCTAACTTTTTGAGGCTGGCTTGGATGGCTTGGAAAAAAGATAGTTTTTCTGCTTCTCTGAGAGCATCAGGATGGGGGACTGCCAGAGAAAATGCTTTAGAAAGGGCAACCACCGCATCTTGAAATTGGGTCTTACGGGATGGGTCAGCAATATAATTTGTAGCAGTTTTCAACAGATTTAGTTTGTCGCCGGTGGAAGCTGTAAAATAATGTTGGTAAGGACAACCGGCCATAATCTGCTCAACAATTTCTAACTGGGTAAGGAAAACACCAACCGCTTCTTGTTGGTCAACAACAATATTACCCCTACCACCGCTTTGAGAATAAAAGGAGAGGGCTTGTTTAAGTTCTTGGGCGAAGCCTAGATAATCAACAATCAACCCACCCATTTTATCAAAATAAACCCGGTTAATTCGGGCAATCGCCTGCATCAAATTATGGGATTTCAGGGGTTTATCTATGTACATTGTATGCAAGCAGGGGGCATCAAACCCCGTTAACCACATATCACAAACAATCACCAGTTGCAGGGAATTGTCAGGATCTTTCAAGCGTTTGGCGAGAATTTGACGGTCTTTTTTGCTGGTGTGGTGTTTAACGAGCTTTTCTTCATCAGATGCTGCTGCTGTCATCACTACTTTTATAATGCCGGTGTCAAGGTCATCGCTGTGCCAGTTGGGGCGGAGTTCAATAATTTTCTCGTAGAGATCCGCAGCAATACGCCGACTCATTGTAACAATCATTCCTTTGCCCCGGTTCACTGTTTGCCGTTGTTCAAAGTGGGTAACAATATCTTTAGCAATGGTTCTTAAGCGTTCCGTAGAACCGACAATGGCTTCTAGTTGGGTTTGGTTAGCTTTGGCTTTTTGGGTGGTGGTGAGGTCTTCATATTGCAGATCCTCGTCAAGTTCATCAAGGAGTTTTCGTCCGTTCTCATCTAAGTCTACCTTGACTAACCGGCCTTCATAATAAATAGGAACAGTTGCCCCATCCTTCACCGCTTGGGCAATGTCGTAAATATCAATATAATCACCAAAAATTGCGGGTGTATTTTTATCAGTTTCTTCTACCGGGGTGCCGGTGAACCCCACAAATGTTGCATGAGGTAAAGCATCCCGAATATACTTAGCAAAGCCATATTTCGTTTGTTTACCGATGACCTTACCTTCTGCATCTTTAATGTTAACTTGTCTAGCTTTGAAGCCATATTGACTACGGTGGGCTTCATCTGCTAAGACAATGATGTTGGTGCGAGGGCTAATTTCAGGATAAATATTTTCATCATTTTCTGGAGAAAACTTCTGGACAGTGGTAAAGACAATTCCTCCAGCATCAACAGTCAATAGTTCGCGCAACTGGGAACGATTATCTGCTTGTTGGGGTTCTTGCCGTAATAGTTGACGACATCCGGCAAAGGTATCAAATAGTTGATCATCTAAATCATTCCTATCCGTTAAAACAACCACCGTCGGGTTATTCAAAGTTAATACTAATTTACCTGTTAAGAAAACCATTGAAAGGGATTTGCCGCTGCCTTGAGTATGCCAAACTACACCTCCCTTACCATCTCCCGTTTCCGATGATGCTTTTATAACGGATTCAACGGCTTTATTTACAGCATAGTATTGATGATAGGCTGCGATTTTCTTAACGGTCTCTAGGGTAATAACTTCTGTTTGGGGGTCTATCTTTTTGATTTTCTCAAATACTGTGAAATGACGAATTAAGTCGAGAAGGGTGGGTTTATTTAAAATACCGTTTGTTAAAATCCCTAATTCGTTGCGGTTTAAGTCATCTTCAATATCAGGAGTTTTCCAAGCTTGAAACCGGTTAAAGTCAGCAGATAGTGAACCTGCACGGGCTTTTAAGCCATCCGAAATAATTAATAAAGTATTATAGGTAAATAAACTAGGAATTTCTCGTTTGTAGGTTTGCAGTTGATTATAAGCAGCTTTTAAATCTGCTGTATCGTCCGAAGCATTTTTTAGTTCAATGACAACTAGGGGTAAACCATTAATAAATAAAATAATATCCGGTCGGCGGTTGTGGTTATCTTCAATAACAGTAAATTGATTAACGGCTAAGAATTCGTTGTTTTCAGGATAATTAAAATCAATTAACCAAACCTTACCACCTCTGCTTTCCCCATTCCATTGAAAATCAATCTCTATCCCTTCTGTTAAGTATTTATGGAAAGTTTCGTTATTATTGAGAAAGTCAGGAGTATTAAGGGTTGTAATTTGTCGAAATGCTTCTTCCCTAGCTTCTAAGGGAATATCGGGGTTAAGTTTAGTGATAGCGTTTTGCAGTCTATCTTTTAATAAAATATCACTAAAACTTTTCCTTTCTTGGTGTTGGCCTTCCGGTTGGATATCATAACCACATCGATAACTGTAACCGAGGCTTTCAAGTAGTTTTAGGTTGTACAATTCGATTTCGTCTTCTGTGGTAAATTTCATAATAACTCGGAGAATAATTTAATTGTTCTATCTTTCACCGGCATTTTAATAAATCAGTTAGAGTGCTATGGCTTCAGGTTCTACAGGATACTGGTAAAACCATTAACTGATGTTCGCTTAGGGTTTCTATGGCGTAAGCTTTTCCTGTATCATCGCTAAATTCAATTTCAAAAACGCCTGGTTCGTATTCCTCAACAATTGTGCCAACTTGCCCTCGATAGAGTCCTCGTTCGGGTAAGTTTTCTAGTACAGCAACAACATCTAAGAACTTCATTTTACCTCCTCTATTAGGCTTTCTATTTGCTTAACCCGAATCTGGCCACTCATTAATTTAGGTAATAAAGTGTCACGGGTTAGGGTTAGGGTTTTAATATGTTTAGTATTAAATTCTTGTTTTTCTAACATTAGTGTTAGTAATGGCATTAATTGTTTTTGAACATCAATATTTGGTATAATTAAATCCAAATTAGATACAGATTCAAAAGTAATTTGTGGAAAAGTTCCAGAGCGCGATTCTGCTATTTTCTGGAATTCTTGAATAGTATCTTGTCGTTTTAAGATTAAATATAAAAGGCGGGGTAATATTAAATGATTTGCTCTCACTATCATAAACTTTGTTGAAACGACATAATCAGTTGAATCAAAATTTACATAAGCAAACCTTTTGTTAATGGGTCTAATTTCACTGTATAAAATATCTCCTTTTGCAATTCTCTTTTTTGCTTGACCTGGAAGGGTGCTAATAGAAACATATTCATCATGTAAAAAATCGCCGTTTAAAACATCTCCAGTATTTATAAAAATAATTTTTTCTTTATCTTTAAAATTATAAGTTTGAGAATGATTTTTGGCTACTTCTCCCAACTTCCCAATACGCCAACCGGCAGGAATATCCCCCAACTCAGAAGCAACCATCGCCCCACCGGCTGATTTATAAGGTTTGCCGTCATCGTTGGGAAATTCAAAGTCAATGAACCAATGCTTAAACAGTGTTTGTGCGATTTTCTCTAGGGTTTCGTTTTGCCGGTGGAGGTTGTCTATTTTATTATCGAGACAGGATAAAATATCAGCTATTTGTTTTTGTTTTGATAACACTAAGTCTGGAATCAATATACATTTTAAGTCTTTAATTGGTAGTTGAGGTTGTGCAGAGCCAGACTGAAAAGATTGGACTTGATTTTTGAATATACTAGATTTTAGAAATAAATAAATAAATTTAGGATCTATGCTCTGACCACATCTCAAAATGACCATACCAGAATTAATTCTAATGTGATTATAAGAAATAGTTTGATTATAAAAACCAATATTCCCAAGCGTTCCTCTTGTTGTTAATACAATATCATTTCTTTGTAATTTACCCTTTCTTAAGTTATCATCTTTTTCTTTTGATATAAATTGAGCATTGGAAAAATCAAAACCATTTTCTCTTACATTTTTAGTGTTCAAAAATAGACAAAAACCTTTTTCTACAAAATCTTCTGGGGAGGGGTAGTTTTTACCTCTATCTCCATCAATAATAGCTATATCACTTTGCTCTAACGATAAGAAGTTATATTCACTCATAACTCAAAACCCACCTTAGCCAACTGTAACTTAATCTCTTTATCTAAAATGTTAGCTTCCCGTATTTGTTGGAATAACTCAGCCGTCTAGTAGTTGTTATCTTCATATCTAATAAACCTCATCATGGCTACCAATATCAATTAAGACAATTAAATCGTTATCCGTTTCTATCTCCTTCTTAAAAGCAAAAATAACTCGGCAATCGTAACTAACCGAACAAGACCATAACCCCTCTAGTTGTCCCGTTAATTTATGAGACTTTAAAGACGGATGAAAAGGATCGTTACCCAACAACTCTAAGACCGCTAATATCTTATCCTGTAATTGGGGATTTTTTTTAACCAATCGCTTAAAAGCTCTTTTAAAACTCGCATCAGTCGTTAATATCATTCCTCATCCTCAGCCAACAAATACGACTTCAAATCCTCAAAATTTCCTTTAATCGCTGTTCCCGCCTCCACAGCCTTAAAAACCTCTTGAGCATTAGCTGCAATTTCAGACCGGCGATTCTCTATTCTCCGCTTACGGATTAACTCAAATAAACGTTCCTGATCCTCAACCGTCAAAGCCTCAATAGAATCTATTATTTCTTGAAAAGTCATCATCAAACCTCCCTAACCTTAATTAAACATTTCACCCTCAAGATTAAAACCAACCTTAGCTAATTGTAACCTAATTTCCTTATCTAAAATCTCAGCTTCCCGCATTTGTTGGAATAACTCAGCCGTCAATACCTCCATTTTCTCCTCAAAGGTTATCTCCTCTTCCACCTCATCAGGAATCCCCACATAACGCCCTGGAGTCAGAACAAACTTATGCTTTTCAATATCTTCTAAAGTGGCGGATTTACAAAACCCTTTAATATCGTGGTAATTACCGTTTTTCTTCTTCCATTCGTGGTAAGTATTGGCAATTTTATCAATATCGCTATCCGTAAATGTCCGGTTTCTACGGTTAATCATTTCTCCCAGTTCAGAAGCATCAATAAATAATACTTCGCCTTTGCGAGAACGATTTTTATTACCATTTTTATACCGGCTCAGAAACCATAAACAAGCGGGAATGCCGGTGTTATAAAATAGCTGAGTCGGTAACATGACAATACAATCTACTAAGTCATCTTCGACTAGCTTCTGCCTAATCTCACCCTCCCCTCCCGTATTAGAAGAGAGAGAACCATTGGATAAAACAAAGCCTGCGCTGCCGGTGGGGGCTAGATGATAAAGGAAATGTTGTACCCAAGCAAAGTTAGCATTACCGACTGGGGGGACACCATATTTCCAGCGTCCATCATTCCTTAAATGTTCGCCTCCCCAATCACTATCATTAAAGGGGGGGTTAGCAATAATAAAATCTGCTTTTAAACTAGGGTGAGCATCATTAAGAAATGACCCCTCATTGTTCCATTTGATATTAGATGAATCAATGCCCCTAATCGCTAAATTCATCTTACATAGGCGATAGGTAGTTTCGTTGCTTTCTTGCCCATAAATAGAAATATCATCTAACCGGCCTTGGTGGTTTGCCACAAACTTTTCACTTTGTACAAACATCCCACCCGAACCACAACAGGGGTCAAATACTCGACCGTTGTAAGGTTCTAACATTTCTACTAATAATTTAACAATCGGTTCGGGGGTGTAGAATTGTCCCCCTTTCTTGCCTTCCTCTAGGGCAAATTGGCCTAAAAAATATTCATAAACGCGCCCTAGAACATCCGCTTGTTGAAGTTTTTTAGCATTCTGTTCTAAATCTAATTCTAACTGTTCAGCCGAGCTTTTCTTGTCTCTGACTAATTTAAAACTCCCTATTAAATCAATTAACCCGCCCAAGGAAGTTTTATCTAAGTTTTGTTTAGCATAAACTTTAGATAGTACGCCTCTTAAGCCAGGATTTTCCTGTTCAATGGCAATCATCGCCTCATCAACATATTTGCCGATTTCTGGCTGTTTTGCTTGAGCTTGGAGATATGACCAGCGGGCTTTCTCTGGTACGAAAAAAACATTCTCTGCTAGGTATTCGTCTTTATCTTCGGGATCGGCTCCAGCATATTGTTCATCGCCATTTAGTAATTTCTGGTGTAATTGTTCAAACGAGTCAGAGATATATTTGAGGAAAATTAGCCCTAGGACAACGTGCTTGTATTCGGCTGCATCCATATTTTTCCGCAGCTTATCGGCAGATTTCCAGAGCTTCTGCTCTAAGGTTTCGTTGTTCTCCTTGGTTTTGCCGGTGCTACTTTTCGCCATTATTGCCCTAACTTGTTTGTCTTAGAAATTCGAGCCGCCACCCAGACCGTAGGCATAATCTGGCCCAATTTGAACGGGTTTCAGTAGGTTGGCGGTTATTTTCCTATTTCACTTCAGGCAATATTTTACCCTTTTTCTAGGGTATTCTTACGCTTGGTTCCCAGTAAAATGTCTATAAAATTGGGGTTTCAGAGCGAAATAGCGATAATTTGTATGCTTATGACGAATTAGAGGCCGGTGGCGTGTGTCTTGTCTTTCAACAGATGAGAAAACCAGGGGTAATCGGTAGTTTGTCTATGTTTAGTAGTTCGATGCCGGTGGGATATGATGTGGCGCCGGTGTCCGCCGGGGGGCCGGTGATGTCCATTTTGTTTGTGCCGACCTGAAATCGCCATAAAATAAAGCATTTCCGAGTGGCACACGGATTCGTCTATGTTCATTATCTTGTCTAGGTTCATCTGCCCCTAACAGATCCACCGGCTCTGACAAATTCATCGGCCTCACAAAATCTACTGGGGGCATATCCTAAACTTTTGTTAAGAAATCGTAAGCTCAGGCTGAATTCTTGCTTGTCACAACACCGGCATCATCCCCTCATCCAATATCCCCGGCCTGCCCGATCAATTTGTTTGGCATAGCGTGTTACCAGCCAAGGCATTTGCCGCACAGGGCGGTGAATAATCGCACGGACGGTTCCGGAAGAGAGGGGCGGGATGGCAAGATTCCCCTCCACTCTACCTCTCGACTATACCCCTCCGACAGTCGCCACCGTTGCTATCAACAAGTAATTTCTTGGCTTAGTATTGAAATGGGCTGCGTGAGATTGATTTCTAACCTTTTTCGCTATATTATATAACTTTATTTTTAATTATTCTGGATCAACTAAAAAATGCCAGAGTCCTTTTCCAACTCAGCAGGTCGCCATTTACAGGATGCCCAACTTCTTTTGGTAGAGCAACGGTGGGACAACGCCGTTTACCTAGCAGGTTATGTTGTAGAATGCTCTTTTAAAGTTCTTATCGAGCAACACTTTAAGCACGATCGAGGCGCGGTAAGAAAATATGGACATGACCTCACTGAACTTGAAGGAAGGGCAATGGAACGCTTGCGGGTTCTCTATCCTATTCTGGATAGGCAACTTCCTGCTTCACGAATAGCTGGTACTGTTCTAGCTCAAAATCATCCAGAGAGAAGATATTCCAAATCTGGAATTTGGACTGAAGCTGACGCAACAACTGCCGTTCAACGTGCAGAAGAAATTTACCGAGAAATAATTACCAAGTTAGTGCTAAATGGATCAATTTCTAGCCAAGATATTTAAAAAATGACAATCAGTTTTGGTGAAACTTTCGATCGAGTGCGGGGATGCTTTAGGGAACAAAGCATTATCAATTCACTCGTACCTAAGCTTGATTCGGTGACAATTATTCGTGATATTAAAGGAAAAATAATACTTTTTTTGGAACCATTAGAAAACATTGAAGAATCAGAAATCACTGTTCTTAATACCTTTTTATCTACACAACTTGGACTTTACTATAGAAATGATATTTGGTTGCCCGTAGAAAAAGACGGTTATAAAGTTTTAATTGATACCATTAAAGCTGAAAGAGTGGTAGCATCTTGGGATGATGAATCAGTTTTGCCTCGCTGGTATATTCTGGAGCGTCACATTGCTAAACAGGCATGGACCGATCAGAACATAGGTACACCACCTTGGCGAGAAGATTTAGTCTATCAAAAGCATAAGCCTGCGCTCGTATCTTTTTTCTCTTTCAAAGGAGGTGTAGGACGAACCAGTACCCTGGTTGCTACTGCATTGACTTTAGCTCGTAACGGTCATCGAGTTGCCGTTGTTGACCTCGATTTAGAAGCACCAGGCTTGGCTACAATTTTTTCACCAAATGACTCCGATAATCTAGGGGTAATTGATTATTTATTGGAAAAGAAGATTCAAGAAAATAATTGGAAACTGCGTACTCATCTGAAACTAATTAATGAGCAGACTTTGCTAGGAGAGCATGGCGGAATCATCCAGTTACTTCCGGCGGGGACGATAGATGACAATTACTTGGAAAAATTAGCCCGATTGGACTTTCAAAACCTTGTGGATGGTGAACTGCAAAGTACAATGGTGGATATGTTAAAGGAATTAAACAACGAAGCACAACCATTAGATTTTATTTTGATGGATGCGCGGGCTGGTTTTCACGATATTGGTGGCTTGGCGATTACCGCTCTCTCCCATGCAGCGGTCATCTTTGGAACTCAATCACGCCAAAGTTGGGCTGGACTAACCCATGTTATTCGCCATTTAGCAAGTCCTGAAGTTGATGATCGTTTGCCGTTGATTCTTGTACATTCGATGGCTCCAGCGAGCGGAATATCAGGACGAGAAACAGAACTAACGAAATTTCGAGATCAAGCCTACAGTGTTTTTCAAGAAAACTATTACTGGGAAGATGAAACAGTCCCTGATCCTAACAATAGAGAAGAACCATTTTTTCCTGTCGTCGTGCCATATCAGGAGAGGCTACGCGGAGACATAGCTCTATTTTCTCGTCCCAACTCAACTACAGAAGAATCAGATAGACTGTCAGACCTCGTAAGGATAATGACTGATTCTCCTTATCAGGATATTGCAGAAAAATTATGTATACTTTTTGGACGTGAATTAAGAAATGTGTAGCAATTAAAACTATGAGTGAATTTAACAAACAAAAGCTCCTCGAATTAATAATGGATATTGCCCCTGGTCGGGGGACTGCTGAACACGAAAGCGATAATCAGGAGAAATTCTTAAAAAACTTTTTGCCTATAGCAGATTATCGTCTTGCTTTAGAACCAAATACATTATTAATACTAGGAGGTCGTGGAGTAGGAAAAACTGAATTATTCCGTTTACTCGCAATCCCTTCAGGACGAGAATCTTTGGTTGAAAGTTTGAAAATTAGATCCTTGCCTGACTTAAGCAAAACGACGTGGATAACTGGTTTTGGAAGGACTCGCAAAACAGAAAAGCGATTTCCAACACCAGAGAGTGTTGAAACGCAAATGGAGCGTGCTACAAATATTGAATGGCGTAGTTTCTGGATTGGTTTAATTTTAGGCGGGTTATTACAGCAAGAGAATTTTAAGTTCAAAGATTTACTTATTGAACAAATTGAACAAATAGACACAGAAATAGCCAACATTCTTAGAGATAACTCATCTCGCTTATCAATTTGGCAACCTATTGTCAATCAAAATCTTGAAAAATTTAATTCTGTCTTAGATAAATTAGATCAAAAACTCATTGAAACAGATAATTGGTTATTTGTCACTTATGATGAGTTAGATCGATTAGTTGCTTCCTATACTGCCTTAGCAAGTCCAATTCGTGAACTTTTAGCTTTGTGGCTCGATCGATGGCGACGTTGGGACAGAATACGACCCAAAATCTTTTTGCGTACCGATCTATTTCGAGAGGATTTTTTGAGTTTTCCTGATGCTTCCAAACTGCAAGCTCTTCAAACTCGATTGGAATGGAAACATTCATGGCTTTACCAACTTTTGGTAAAACGACTTGCGAACTCTGGTAATGAAATGACAGAATATTTGCAAAAAATCCCCCGGTTGATTATTGAAAACAAAACTGGCTTGGGTTGGACTGCAACATCAAATGAAAAATTGTTTGAAGAACTAATCGAAATGATGATTGGTAAGTATATGGGTGCTAATGCTAAAAAAGGAAACACCTATCGCTGGATTCCCAATCACCTTCAGGATGCTGGTGGTCGAATTGCGCCACGTTCTTTTCTCAAGTTATTTGCCTTAGCTGCACAAAGTCGAATAGAACAGCTATCTTTTTTTGAACAAAACACATTACTTTTGCAACCCTCTGACTTGCAGGGGGCTTTAATGAATACTTCAGATGATAGAATTCGGGAATTACAGGAAGAGTATCCTTGGCTAGAATCTCTCAAGATGAGCTTAGTAAATCTGAGAGCTCCCATGCAGCAGGAAATATTTTTAGAGGCGGTAAAGTCCACCAGATGGAGTCCTGAAAAACAACCACCTGTAACTAACCCTGAAGGAATTTTGCAATATTTACTTCAACTTGGAATTGTAGAAAGTCGTTCTGATGGAAAAATTAATATGCCTGAAATTTATTTATATGGATTTAAGGTTAAACGGAAAGGAGGGGTAAAACGTCCCAAATAGCATAAAAATAAAAATCAGGTCAAAGTACATTTAAAATATTGACTAGAACATTTCTATCACAGTTTTCTGGTGTCTAAAATCATAAGTTCTACCCCTTGACGACTAAAACTTTAGACGGCTATAAAACACTCGTTCCACATTCTCGACAACAGTAACATAAAGCATGACAATCGCCCCCATAACCAGCGTAGAACTCAACGGCAACGGTTGAAATCTGAGGAGGTTCTCAAAGGTGTCCAGGGAATGATTAGTGTCACTCGAACGGTCGCTAACTTTGCCATTAACAAGTATTTTCTGGGCTTACTATTGAAAATAGATTGGCGGGTACGAATGACTGGCACAACTATCGAAGCGGAGATTATAGACTCCATAAACCGGCCTGTTCTAAACTGTTCTGCTTGAGCGTGCAGCAGCAACAGCAACGTCCCCAATGCCAGGTAATTAAATATTGGGGTAAAGCAGAGAGGGTAGAGCCGAGGGAGATGTTACCGTTCCACCCCTCTCTTCCGAAACCGTGCTTGTGCTGAAACGCACATAGAGCTACTCAATGTACAATCCTTTTGTCATTAACGGATTTCTGACTGCCGTCAGCAGCAGTTTTTCCATCATGGCAATATCGATTCAGAGACAGAACTGAAATCACTACTAACAACCATCGGCTCTTTCACGTCCACCAGCCTTAGCGCAAAAGCCGAGTTCTCAAGCTCCACCAGTCCCTGGAGTCCCACTGGCCCCCGAACAACCACCGGCCCCTCAACATTCCCCCATACAGGCAGGCTCACCGGCCCCTCAACATCCAAGGGTTCAGTCAGATTCACCGGCCTCTCAACATCTACGGGTTCAGTCAGATTCACCGGCCTCTCAACATCTACGGGTACAAGCGAATTCCACCGGCTCCCAAACATCCACCGCTTTTAACGAGATCCACCGGCCCCTCGACATCCCTTACCGCTAGCAGGTTCACCGGCCTTATTAAATTCAAGGATGCCGGTGAGGTTCAAGGTGTCGGGGAAGTTGATGGTAGCGGGGAGGCCGATGGTGGCAGGGAGCCGGTGAGCAAGCGTGGTGTTGCTGGCGCTGGTGGAGACGGTGGTCGCTAGGAACCCTAGGAGGCTGGTGATGCCAGTGGTGTCGGTGGTATCGGCGAACCAAAAGAGGCTGGTGATGGCAGTGAGGTCGGTGAGGTCGGTGAGGCCGGTGAAGTTGGTGGAGACGGTGGTGGCGAAAACGCCGGTGGTGGTAAAGAGGCCGGTGATGTCCATTTTATCTATGCCGGCCTGGAACAGCCGTAAGTTTAAGCATTTCCAAGCATGACACCGGCCTCTTTACGTTCAAGAGCTTGCCTAGATTCACTAGCCCCCAAACATTCCACCGGCTTTCTTATATCCACCAGCACTGCCAGATTCACCGGCCCCTGAACATCCAAGGGCGCCACCGCAGAAATCGGTGTGTCAATGTAGTGTTTCAAGATCCAAGAACTCTATGACGTCCACATACCAATGAATCAAATCGGTTTTAAGTTGATTCTTAAGTGGCCTAATTTCATCAACTTAACAGGGCCAGTGATGCGATGGGTGTCTACTGAAGTGGCCATGAGTGTCGGTGGTATTGCGTAATTTGTTTATGTTTATTTGGGTGCCGGTGGGATACTGTATGGGCCGGTGTCCGCCTGGGGTGCCGATAATTTCCCCACAGAGGGGGGAGACTGGGTATCGACCCCGCAGCCACACCAATACCGCTCCTGAAATTATTGCTTTTTACGGACGAATTGAAGAATTAAGAAACTGGGTATGAACCCCGCAGCGACACCAATACCCCCGTAAATCAATTGTTGCTGCAATGTTCCTTCGTTGTCTCTAACTGAACGGGTGTTGTAGCTTCGTCCAGAGTAAATTTCTCGACTTCTTGTGGAGTTACAAAACATATCTCCGGGGCTGCAACTTCGAGAATAACCCTGCCCTGGAATGCTCTCATAGAGAGTGTAGGAAATGGGAGAAGCGAGGGTTACTCCAACAATTCCTCCAATAATTGAGCAGACTACGATGGGGATGAATGTTTTCATGTTCCTAATGTTTTTGATGAGGGTGAGTGTTGATTTGAATTGGGTTTGGAAAGGGTGATCGCTTCGCTAAAGTGACGGTTCCGCGTCATAATTCGCCCCCTCATTGTCCGAGGGATGAGCCCCTACCTTATCTTCTGTTCAAGGAACTACTAAACTATTAATAATTCGGCGAAAACCCTCTTCAAGGCAGATTTTCTTCGCACACAAGTAAGCACTAACTATCACATGGCCCCCTTGGGAAGGAATAGCAACATAAACCTGCTGATGCAGTTGGTTATCATCGACATATATAATAGAATTCCTCCCGGCAATGGTTTTACGGCCAATGACACGACCATAGAGTTCTTTTGTCGTCCATCTAATTTCAATTCCCTGCGGTATATTATCGGTTGGTGCGCCTCCTTCTTGAGCTAGGCATTGCATATACTGATAATTTACGTTATCAGTCACAAAATAATTGCCGTTGTTTTTGAGTATTACTCTATAATTAGATGGATAATCAAACCTATATCCAGGGGCAATGACCTGAGTTTTACTTGTAATTGCTGCCGGTTCTAAAGAATATTCTAGATATTGAAGACAGCGCAAACCCCTTAGTCTTCGTTGTGCTTGCGCTGGTGATTGTAGATAAACTGAAAATGGCAGTAATATCAGTATAGTTATACTGATTCGTGCTATCAGAGTTTTTTGAGGGATTAGCATAAATAGCGGGTTAATTTCAAATGTTTAAGGCACAACTAAACTATTAAGAACTCGGCGAAAACCCTCTTCAAGGCAGATTCCTGTACCACATAAGTCAGCACTAACTACCACATGACCCCCTTGGGAAGGAATAGCAACAAAAACCTGCGGATGCACTCGATCATCATTGCCATATATAATAGAATTCCTCCCCGCAATAGTTTGGCGGCTAATGACGCGACCGTATAGTTCTTTTGTAGTCAATCTAATTTCAATGCCTTGCGGGAGAAGATCAGTCCCTTCACGTTCTCTGACAAGGCATTGCATATATTGATAATTGCGATTATCGGTAATGAAATAATTACCATTATTTTTTAAAATAACTCTATAATTAGATGGGTATTCAAACCTATATCCGTCTGCAATAACATGAGTTTTATTTGTAATTGATGCAGGTTCCGAAGAAGATTGTAAATATCTATGACAAAACTGCGATCTTTGTTGAGCTTGGGCTTGTGATTGGATATGGAACTCAAATGACAATAATATGAGTATTGTTATACTAATTCGTGCAATCATAGTTTGGTGAAGCATTAGCATAAATAGTGGGTTAATTTCAAAATAGCCATTGAGGTTGATAGGGTTGGGGAAAGGGAGATCAACATTGAGTTTAGGAAAGATACTCTCTCTTATTCATAGAATGTATTATCCTAGGGTAAAGCACCTCTCAACTATATGTTTAAGGTGAAATAAGGGTTTTCGCTACACGGCTAAACACTTACACCGATAGTTTTTACCTAACTTCAGCTAGTCTGGCTTCAGCTTCACTCATAACCTTATCCATATTTTCCAGCATTTCTCCTGGATATTCTTCTAAAACCCTTGTTGATAAATCTATTTTCTTTTTATTGGGTGTATTATCTAGTCCAATTATTACTACTTTTATTTTTTGATTCACTTCAAATAATTGAGTAACAGAACTTACACGCTTCTTACTAATTTTACTAATGTGGAGCAATCCTTGTAATCCATTAAATTCAACAAAAACCCCAAAATCTTTAATGGTTACAATTTTTCCTTCAACTAATTGCCCAATTTCCAGCGTATAAAAAACAGCTTGCTTTTCTGAAAAAATTAATCTGTTTTCTGACGGTTGGAATTCTAAAAAAACCACTTTTAGTGATTGACCAACAAGAGATTGATTGTGTGGTTGCACAAGCTGAAAGCGAGGTATAAACCCCTCTAAATTCAATATTTTGACAACCGCACCACTGTTGTTGGTATGTGTTACTTGTACATCAATAATCTCATTATTAGAATATTTTTCTTCCAAAATATTCCAAGGATCTATATTTTTAGATTGTTGTATCCCCTTCAGACGCTCTTCTAATGTATTAATCTGATTTTTCTTATCTTCTAACTCAATTTCTAAAGTAGAAACTTGCTGACGTAATTCTTCAATTTTCTCATTTAAAATCGAAATATTGTCACCAAACCCATCGGTTAAAATTTCAACTTCACGATTGCCGAATACAGACAGACCCTCTAAATAAGCAGCATAAATCGCTGCACCCTCTGCTACACAAAGGTCTGGTCTAGGATGCTGATATATTTTGTCAGATCCTATGTTTTCAATTAAAAGTTGTCGAATACAAGGAATTCGGCTAGAACCACCCACCAAAATAACGCGATCGACTTCATTGGGCTGAATTTGAGCTTGGTTCCATAACTGGGACAGAATGGATTTAATCTTGTTGAGATACAATTCGATAGAAAGTTCAAAATCCTGTCTTGTTACCATTAAATCTAAATGTTGACCGGGTAGCAGGTCTAAAATAGAACAATAACTACTGTCTATATGGCTAAGGTCATGCTTAATCTTGATTACTGCGTCCTTTAATTTACGTTGAGCAACTCTCTCTTTTTGCACTTCACGGGCATTATCCAAACTAATCTTAGATTGTTCCAGAAACAACTTAGTCAAACATTCATCAAAGTCTATTCCCCCCAGTTTAGAATGCCCCCCTGTTGCTAAAACTTCAAACATTAGCTTATGAGGATTCTGTTGTAACCGGAATAAAGTTAAGTCAAATGTCCCACCACCCAAATCGAAGACCAAAATTTTTTCTTCTTCTCTATCCTGTCGAGTGTGATCAACTTGATCCAAAGCATAAGATAAAGATGCGGCAATTGGCTCTTTTAACAGTTTTTTGAAGTTAATGTTAGCCATTTTAGCTGCTTCTTCAGTATTTTCACAAGCAATTTCATCAAAATCATAGGGGACAGTTACAACTGTACTACGAGTTTGAAACTTTCCTTCAGGATATTGTCCAGTTACATCGCTGTAAATCCTTTTCAGCACTTCCGCAGATAGTTCTATTGGTGAAAATTTTGTTCCTCCAAGAATGATACAGGGTGAAGCATTGTTCATTTTTCGTTTAAACTCTCTAGCCATGTAGCTCGGATTCAATTCGCCCTTACTCAAAGCCGATTTGCCTACCAAAAATTGCTTTTTTTCATCAGTTGAATGATCGGAATCATAGTACACAACTGATTTTAGAGTTCTTTGGCCGAGATCGACCTCATAAGGAACTGGCATTATACCCTTCCAATAGGCGATCGCGCTATTGGTTGTACCCAAATCTATTCCCAGTACCGGATTGTGTTCGGAATCGTATTGCATGATTTTACTACTTCCTTAATTATTGACGATAATTACCATCGCTTCGCGCAGCAGTTGAGGTTGTTTGCCATCCCCCATACTGAACTCATAACCCTTACGAATCACTTCCTTAATAGATTCATTTGGTAATTGAGGATCGGCTTCTTTGTCCAAAGGTTCGTGACGATTCCAGTCTATTGGACTGCCAATCTCTATTTTCATTGTGCTGATGCCCAATGAAGTCAGCAAATCTAGCAAATTTGCTCGCAAAATTCCATGAAAGCCTAGCCAATGTTCGAGTATTTCCTGATACTGGCGGGTTTTCTCAACTAATTCTTTGATAACTGGCTTAGAATAGCGTTCTCCCTCATCTAAATTATCGAGAATTACCAGCACCTTATTTTTGACAAAATTTGTAAAGTTTTTTTGATGGGTCTCGGCTATATCTTGAATGGCGCGGATCTGCTGATAACGCTCTCGTTGCACATGATTTAATTCTGTTTCAATGGCTTGACTCGCTGCATCTGGATCTAAATCGGCATCTACAATATTCCTTAACTGTTGTTGGGTTATTGCCGGTAGCTGAGGTTTAGCTGGCAATTCATTCGCCATCAGCCCATCAACTACACCGCGCAACCGCAAGAAACTGCGATTTATCATTTCTATAACTTCATGTCGTGGTTTTAACCTTTCTTGGATTTTTTCGGGCAATTGTTCTTTTAACTTACGACAATCGGGTAGTAGGTTGCTCTGCCAATTCTCGATAGCAGACTTTAAGTCATAATTTAAAGTGGCATTCAAATTACTCCAATGTTGAGCCTGCTTGTAGTAGTCATCAATATCTTGTTGATCTTGAGCGAGACTAACCTCATCCTTCTGGCAAACGTCCTCAACAAGTTTTGCGATAGCCGGTGGCAGTGGAGGGAAAACCTGATGCTCCAACTGTTGCAATTGATTGATTATTGGGGGCAACTGACTTTCTAAGGCTGTGACACTCTCATTATTTGCTTGCAATTGGCTTTCTAAGCCCATCACCCGCTCGTTTAGCTGTGGAATAATCGGAAAAAGCTGATTTTCCAGGCGTTGTAACTGATTGATTACCTGCGGAAATTGGCTTTCTACCCCTGTGACACTCTGGTTAGTTGTTTGCAGTTGGGTTTCTAAGTTGATTAGGCGAGCGCTCAATGCTTGAATTTGAGTTTCCCAGGCTGACGATAATACCGGAGAGGACTCGGTTTCAGAAGGTAACTGAAAATTTCCGAACACCTTCTCTATCAATTGAGTTAGCCGCTCGTCATCCACACTTATATCATCAAGTGAGAATTCCTCCGTTGCCTTTAACCATTTGTCCGCCCACTGACGCACCGGCTTTATTTTGATTCCCAGATAGTCAGCTACCTGTTGCTCCTGTTTGCCTTTTGCTATTTCTCGGATAATTAGGACTCCCAGCACTAATTCTGGTGAAAACTGCTGAGAAACTATCTGTTCTAGGATAGAATGCTGTTTTTCAGTTATCACAATTGATTTTTCTTTCGTTTTGCCCATTCCCTGGCTCCCCCAAAAATTATAAAAACATGAACGCAAAAATTCTAAAATACCTCGGACAAAGTGGAAGATTACATGAGCCAAATTAAAATTGGCAGATTTTCGGTTTGATGGCGGCGATGTAGTATTTTCCTCAATGGTGGTCAGTTTAGAGTCTGACAACTGATGATCATTCATTAATTCCCTTAACTCCTGAAACTATTATCTTTCCAATGCTTCTTCGATTGTTATCATTTGGGTTTTAGCCTGACCTCGTTCGATCAAAACATCCACTGCTGATAAATCTAAAGAACTATTGTTCTCAAGAGCATATTGACGAATCCCTTGACTAGCCCCGCCAACTGGCAGTTGCACCGCAGTAAAATGAATGATTCCATTTGCATCTAGATCGAAAATGGCAGCCACAGGGACTTTTTCTTTCTGTGGTGGCAATACTGGTAAGTGCAGTTCACCTAAATAAGTATTTTCTTCCGGATCGTTATTTTCGCCCCGATAAACCTTCATTTGGACTTGCTCTTGATAGGCATCTCGTGTGTATCCCAGTACACCCAATCGGCAGGGATAGGTTGTTTGTCTTGGAATAATTGGTTTGAAAAATAGCTTGTCATTCCCATCACGCATATCTATCCCTAGGGAGTGACCTGTAACCTCGCTGATTTGTGGACACTTACCTGCTGCTAAGTATGCTGCCCCATGAGAAACTACTAATGCAACATGGGAAGCTGTATAGGGATCTTTAATTTCCCGTGCCAGCATTTCTCGGACTGCGGGAGTATGAGTTGAACCGCCAACCAAAATCACTCGGTCAATGTCTAGAGCAGTCAATCCTGCATCTGCCAAAACCGATTTCATAATCGTGATGGTGCGTTCCAACAGAGGATTGATCAGCTTGTTGTATTCGTTTCGGGAAATATTTAATTCCAATGAATGACCGAGACAAGTCGTGAATAAACAAGCATCATAAGCACTTGATAATTCAATCTTGACTTGTTCTGCTAGTTCTTTTAGTTTTGCTAGTTCTGTCTCCTTTTTAGGGTGGCTGTTAAGGTCAATCCCTGACTGAGCCTTGAATTCTTTGCAAGCCCAATCTACGATCGCCTGGTCAAAATCATCACCACCTAACCGAATGTCTCCACCGACGGCTTTGGCTTCAAAGCTATTGTTTTTAACAACTAGGATAGATACATCAAATGTGCCGCCCCCTAAGTCATAAACCATAAGGGTCTGATTTCTGCTAGTATCAATCCCATAGGCGATCGCGGCTGCGGTTGGTTCTGGAATTAAACGAAGAACATTTAACCCTGCTTCTTCTGCGGCTTTCTTTGTCTCTGCTCTCTGTGCTTCATTAAAATAAGCTGGAACCGTAATCACTGCATCCTTAACCTCTTCTCCAAGAGCTTGTTGAGCAACTTTAGCAATTTTCTCTAGGATCAACTTGGCGATATCAGTAGGAGAGAGATATTCTCCTCTTTGCTGATAAAGCTTGTTTATATCTCCCATATAACGCTTAGAAGACGCAACACTTTGTTCTGGATAAAGCAGGAATCTTCTTTTGGCGCTTTTTCCTACCATACAACTGCCATCAGGGTGAAAAGAAACCACAGAAGGCATCAGTTCATCTCCCTCGATTGTCAGGGTTTCTATTTTTCCATTACGCCAGACAGAAACAACAGAGTTGGTGGTTCCTAAATCAATACCAAGTTTATAACTCATTTCAGCATTATTTCCTTGTACTTTTGGTCTAACAATAGGTTGAATGGTTGGCGCAGTTTCCCGTTTACCTGCACGGGCGGACACAATTTCAGGTTTCGGAGCAGATTTGGTTTGAGGAACAGTTTTAGGTTGTTCTTCATTCCGATTTGGTAGAAAGTTATTACGATTTGAAGTTTCTTCTACTTTTTGGCTCGTTTGAACCAAGAATAATACCTCTTCTGCACGGGTTAATGCTACATATTTAAGATTCCATTCTTGCTCTAATTCGTGAGATTTTTGTCCTAACCATTTAAGAGGTAGTTTTTCATAATCTAAAATCATCACTCGTCGATTTTGCAGCCCTTTAGCCCGATGAATCGTGGATAGTATTACCCCAAGACGATCATCACTAAATAATTTTTCTAGTTGATTACAGAGTTGTTCAATAGAATAACAGTCAAATCCTTCGTAGCAAGCAATGATACTTTGACAGCGATCGCGTAAAGATTGAATCTTATCTTCATTGTCTGGATTAGATTGTAGCTTTTCTAATTTTTGCTGCTCCCAATCTTTTACATATATGGGTAACTTAGAATAAGTAAACCCCGAACTGCGAGAAATTTCTTGAGCAATGCTGGTAATAGATGTACCAATATCTCGTCCGCGTACACGCGCCGGGATATTCTTGCTAATTAACTCTATACATAGTTCAACCAATGGTGCGGTAGTTCGAGATAAGATTAAATCTCCTTCTTGGACTATACCAGAAAGTTTATCGAGTTTAATTGTCTCAATATCTCCTTCTGGTGCATCTGGGCGTGGTTCAATATATGGAACAATTTCTCTGGCAAGATTAAGATGGGAAGTTGGACAGCGATAGCAGATAGATAAAGGTAGTTCTTTAGCCCCTGTTTCCTTAATAATTTCATCAACACTATCACAATTAGCACCTGCAAATCCATAAATTGCCTGGTGTTTATCTCCAACAAATAATATCCTTCCTCCTTGCCCACGAGCGCGTAATGCTAATTCTAATTGAGCCTTAGATAAATCTTGAGCTTCATCTACAAATATCCAATCATATTTAGGAAGTCGTAGATTCCATTGCACTGGCAGATAAATCATATCATCAAAATCAATGATTTTGGCATTCCGTGCACGTTCTTCTCCATTGGCGATAATCCGAGTCGCTGCTGACAATAATTCATTGAATATTATAGGCTGTTCAAAGTCAATATCTATACCGAAGTGGCGAATCATATTCAAGGTTGTATTGCGATCGCTAGGGTCGGTAAGAGTGACCATTGCAAAATGAACTAAATCGGTCAATTGCTTGGCTATTGTATTTTCATGTAGATAGAGGGTGGCTTCACCCAAACGATTTTTGACACTAGATTTTATCTTATTTAAAATATGTTGAGCTTCCTTATTCGCTAAATTACGATATTTATATTCATCTACTGGCTGAGCTGCACCCAACATTTTAAACAAGCAGCTATTTCCCAGGCTATGAAAAGTTTTAGCTTCCATATTCTGGGGCAGTTTTTCACTCAAGTAATCTGCAATACTTTTATTAAATGCCAAAAATAATGCCTTGCTACCTTTTAGTTTTTTGGCTCCTTCTACTAAAGTTGTAGTTTTACCGCTTCCTGCTACCGCTTGGACAAAACCATCTCCTGAACCTGACTCGATCCACTTGAAGATGTCTTGTTGATATTGAGAGGGTTTGAAATTAGTCATTTTTTAATATTAGAAGCAACTGTACTACTTAAGAGCAACCGGAAATTAAACCTTTCCAACTACTTTATAGCTTTATAGCAATTATTTAATAAAATCGACACAATACTCCTGGCTTGGGGTAAATAACTAGGTTATTATGAGGCTGCGGGAACAGCACTCTTTCTTTACCGTCAATTATAGATTTAGCTAATTATCAATTTAAGCTTTTCTGATCTTTTCCGGCATCAGTATTTTTACTTAATTTCGTTAACAGATGAGGCATCCCGATTGTTTTTCCAGGCATGGGAATAAGCAATTCGCGTTCGCGATCCGCGTTCGCGGAATCGCACATTATCTAGTTCGGTATGTGGGATACGCTATTTTGTCGGTGTCCGCCTAGGGTCTGGGTGTGGCAATTTGTCCATGTCTAGTTCGGTATGTGGGGTACGCTAGTTTGTCCGTGTCCGTCTGGGATGCCGATAGCGTGACACCGGCCTCTAATGGTTCACAGGCCCAATACCCACCGACACCATAACATCCGCTTGTCCCACCCCATCCACTGCCTTGTAGTTCCACCGGCCATCCTGCTTTCACCGTCCCATTAATGCCACCGGCTCTCCAGTGGATGCTGGAGAGCCGAAATTCATCAACCATTCTGCATCTACCGCTCCTCCGAAATCGACCGGCATCACAAAATCTCCTGGCTCCAAAAAATCCACCAGCCCCCGAACATCCGCCTGTGCCATTCCATGCACCGACTTTCTCGCATCCACCGGCACCACAATATCCCCTGGCCCTCCGATATTTACCTGCCCCTCAACATCCAAGGATTTCGGCAAGTTCACCGGCCCCTTAACATCCACCTGCACGAGCAAGTTCCACCGGCACCATAAGATCCAAGGAGGCAGGCAGGTTCACCGAACCCTCAAGATCCAAGGACACAGACAGATTCACCGGCTTTTTTAGATTCAGGGATGCCGGTGAGGTTCAAGGTGTTGGGGAGGCCGGTGATGCCGGTGGTGCCGGTGGATTCTATGATCCCGGTGTGTGCCTGGAGTGGCGATAATATGTATTTTTTCTGGGCCGGTCTAAAATGGCCATAAGATTTAAAATGGACGAGCGTGGCACCGGCACGAACAAGTTCCACTGTCCCCCGACAGATCCACCGGCACGAACAAGTTCCACCGGCCCCCGATAGAGCCACCGGCCTGCAAAAATCCATCGGCCCCTAACAGATCCACTTGTCCCACTCCATACACGGACCCCCGGAGTCCCATCAGCGCTGCAATAATCTACTGATGCCGGTGAATCGCAATAAGTTTTTTGTTGGCTGTTGAGTAACTTGCAGATGGTTAATTAAACGGGGCCGATGGTCTACTTTTATTTAGGGAAGCCCAAAGGGGGGCCGGTGAAATACGGGATTTCTTCGGGTTTTTTGGGGCCGGTGGTATTGCGTGATTTGTCCAGGTTTTCTGGGTGCCGGTGGGGTAATGGCCATGATAATCAAGAATTTTGTCAGTGTGACACCGGCCTCTAATGGTTCATCGGCCATACAGCGCGTCCATCGTCTTCACCGGGCCCTCAACATCTGCTGGGACGAGCGAATTCGACTGGTCTCTCAATATCTTCAAACGCAGACAAATCCACCGGCTCCTTGACATCCCCCATAGCTGGCAAGTTCACTGGCTTTTTTACATCCAGCAGGGGCCGGTGAGGTTCAATATATTGGGGAAGTTAGTGATGCCGATGGGACTCTAGGGGCCGGTGGTTGAAGGTAATTTGCCCAGATTTCGTTCGGTAGTTGGAATACGGGAGAAGGCCGGTGTTTGCTTTGGGTATCAATTCGGTAATTCAGTCCATCTCTAGCTTAGTGCTAGTAGAGATTATGGCGGTGCTGGCAGATACACCGACCTCTCAAAAATCCACTAGCTCTGAACATAAGAATGAGTCATCCTATCCACCTGTTTAACTGGATTGACTACTTTTACTAATTTAACTTCTCAAAAAAACACATTAAATTGCGGATATGAGTGATCGCTGAAGCGACCAGATCATCATTCCAATCACTGTACTCCGCCTGTCCCTGTCCATCCGGCCCCCACACCACGATATACTCATTATCCGTATCGATTTGCACACCAAAACCGTTATCAGATACGTTAAAGACTGCGTAAATCCATTCAGGTTGAAAAGACCATCTCAAAAAAACGGCATTTTCCACTAAGACGGGGAATTCATTAAATAATTCAGCAAAAAAGCGTTGGCAGTAAGCAGGACTCCCGGTTAGAGCAATATCTAGTGGCTCAGTCCACCATTTAGATGATTCTGCTTCATAATTCCAATGGCGAGGATCAATATTCATAGTTGCTAAAACGATGGTCAAACATAAACAGCCATGAGTTTAAGAATTTCCAAGGGTGATAGCGGCCTCCAAAAATTTACTTATTCCCCCTCCTCCACCGACCATTCAAAATCCACCGACCTCTCAAAATTCATCGGCCCCTCCAAACCGACCGGCCTCTCAACATCCCCCATCTCAGACAGATTCACCGGCTTTATTACATCCAGGGAGGCCAGTGAGGTTCAAGGTGTTGAGG
>NZ_JAMXEX010000033.1 GCF_025370775.1 Ancylothrix sp. D3o
TGTTCGGTGCTTTATTTTAGTGAAGCGGGGGGGCCGGTGAAAGGACAAAATGAAGGTTAATTTAAAAACCTGGAGTAAGTGTCCAGAATTTTATTTCTCCCATTATATCCCATCGCAGATTCAGTTAGACATCGAAAAATCGAGCATCCTATCAAACTCAGATATACGTCAGAAATGACACTTTTTTACGGCAGAAATGGCACTTTTGTACGGCACGAGATCCGAAAAAAACCCAAAAATACCAAGTACCCAAGCTCAAACATACGGCAGAAATGGTACTTTTTTACGTCAGAAATGGCACTTTTTTACGGCAGATTTTCTTAAGTACAATTGCTTAGGTAAAATAAATATGAACTTTTATAAAGTAGTGTATTATGCGTGTAGTGTTTATCTATTTGTGTTGGGTGGGCCGGTGGTTAATTTGGAAGTGAGGGAGGTAAAAAAAATTATTGATGCTGGAGGTGAATTTTGGGGTTGAATTCTGTTAAGGAAAAAAAGATTAATTTTGTAGAAAAAGTTATTGCTTCGAGTAACTGTAGCCTTGGATAACAATTATTTATTGCGTGCAATTTTTTTTACCAGCCTTGATTGCAACTGCTATGACGATTCTGACAATATTACTTGTTGCATAATGCCGGCCTCATCGGATTGTTACACCGGCATCATTGAAGTGGCATTTTTGCCTGTTGAGCGATTGGTAGTGCACGGTTGTCTACGGGTCTGTGGTTAGTCCTTGACTCTTTCTGGTCGGTGGTTAGTGTCTGGTATTTACTGGCCGGTAGTTAGTGCTAAATTCTTGGCAGGCCGGTGGTTAGTGTCGAGTATTTACTGGCCGGTAGTTAGTTCTTGACTCTTTCTGGCCGATGGTTAGTGTCGAGTATTTACTGGCCGGTAGTTAGTGCTGAATTCTTGGCAGACCGGTGTAGTGAAACTACATAAGCACAGACTGCTAGTTAATAATTAAATCTTCGCAGTTTGCAGTGAATAGGTGGCGACCTTAGCAGGATAGGAAGAAAAAATGATATTTTATAAGCTTGGACTATCTGCTCAACCTAATTTAGCTTAGATAATTTAATAACAACACGAATCCCTTACAAGTAATGGGTTTTTAGCTAATTTTATTTCGATAGAAGTTCGTGTTACAATTTTTCCCGTTTAACCACTTTTGAGGGGCGTGTAATCTCTCTCGCTTTCCACCCATCCTTAAGGAAATCTAAAATTGCTTGAAATGATGATTTTGAGAAATATATAGTCTGGTTGTTCGATATAGTAATATTGTGAAAAGTGGGGGCCGGTGAAAGCTTGAAATGAAGGTTAATTTAAAAACCTGGAGTAAGTGTCCAGAATTTTATCTCTCTCCATTTTACCAGATCAGCCATTCACTTAGACAGAGGTACGAGGGTATTTGGTTAGATGCAGTTACAAGGTAAAAAGAGCATTTAATAAGGTAGAAAGATGATTTTATAAGGTAGAAAAAACGCCAAAAATGCTGAGCTTCTTTGATTAAAATGGGTCGTAAGCTCTACAATTACGAGCTTTAAGGTAAAAATCGCAGTTTATAAGGTTGAGGAAAAATTGAGTAGAATTGCTTAATGAGTTTTTTAAAAATAAACTTTTGTAAAGGTGTGTAGTGTTAGCGTAGTATCATTCTGGTTGTGAGTGGTTGAGCGTTAGCGAATTTGAGGGAGATATTGGAACTTGGGAATTTCTCGTAGTTCAAAGCGATTTTATCCTGAATAATTGATAATTTAAAACGCTAAAGATATGGTATATCTGGGTAAGCTTTTGGTTTTTTTTGCTGTAGATTGAGATGGAAATAATTATTGGCTTGTTACAAGACTTAAACGTTAATTGTTGGGAAGATCGCCATCGTTATCAAAGATATTAATAGATAAATAAAAACGTATTATATTATTGGTTTATTTTATAATAATTGAACAAATGCTCTTTCTTTCTTTCTAAAATAGGAATTGCCTCAATTTTCCCAATGCTTATAAAAAAACATAAAGTAAAAAATTACCCAGCTAATATCTGTAATAGCGTGGAATCTATTACTGGCACTGCGGTTTATTAGGTGATATTGATTTAGTTGGGGGCTTGCTCAACTATAAAATTGAGCGGTTTAGAGAATTTGGCTTAGATTTCAAGCAGCCCTCGGTTATATCAGAATTTGGGGGATTAGACCGGCTGCGTTCTGCTGCGCGATAGTGTGGTGTTTCGGTATTCAAGTGTGGCCCAGAAGTTGGGGTTGCCATTGCCTAAAGGGTGGTTAATGGTAGGGCCGCCGGGTACTGGGAAAACTTTTGCTGCTGGCGTTTGTGCTGCAAAATTGAAAGTGCCGTTGGTAATTGTTGATGTTGGGGCTATGGTGGCCGGTGGCGTCGTCTATGTTGAGGAATTACTGCGCCGGGTTGAAGCTTTAGGCCGGTCTGTCCTCTATTTTGATGAGTTTGATAAGTTGTTTTCCGCCAGTAGTGGGGATTTGACGGGGGAAGCTGCTACCAGTATTCAGATTTTGGGTAAGTTGTTGACGTGGTTGCAGGATAAGACATCTGAAACCTTTGTGATTGCGACGCTCAACCGGCTTGCTGCCCTACCTCCTGAACTTACTCGTAAAGGCCGGTTTGATGATATTTTTTATGTCGGTTTCCCCCAAGCAATTGAACGCAAACAAATTATTGAATTGCACGCTGCCCGTTTTGATCGCCGTTACCAATCAGGCTCACCGTTATCTGAAAAAGAATGGAAGATTTTGCTTAACCGTACTCTCAATTTTGTTGGGGCAGAATTGGCCGGTATGGTTGAAGCTGCGGCTACGAGGAAAAGCGAGAAGGTTTTTAATTTGTTGGCTCAGTTGCCGGTTAACCCATCACCTGAATTAATGATTGAGTTGGAAACTTCTGTCTCAGAAAATGTGTTTTTAGATATTCAACGAGCCGGTGATGATTTTTCAACACTATTATTACCTCAAGGCTGTTTAAAGTTGACTCTACAAGATTTCCTTCAAGAACGAGAATTGATTACGCCCCTTTTTGTAAGAGACACAGACCGGATTTTAGCAATGGAAAACTCAGCCCGTTATGTGGCACAACCGGCTTCTTCTCCTGATAATTCAGAATATGCTCCATCTATTCAAAGCTTTTGGGGGGAGCAGGCTGGTTGATGGAAATAAATTATACTGAGTTCAGCCAGCTTCTCCTCTCTAATTGATGCTTGAAAAACCTTCCCTCACACCTCCTTTGATACAGATTCATAAACCATGCTATACAGCGATTTTAATACTATCGGGAAAGTCAAACAGGCATTTGGATTAACCACTGTTGAAAATGTCCGCTTTTTTCCTCCTATTGACCCTATTCTTCCCAGTGATACGCTAACAGCTTTTTTAGAAGAAAGTGTGCCGCTTGCTACCGCTACTGGTAGTGAAAAAGCTCGCTCTGAATTGATTATTAGTCCTATTCTCCTAGAAGTTAGAAAAATTTTACAAAGAAAAATTAGCCTTTTTTCTGGCGAAGAGTTTTCGGTAGATTCGGCTGCCCGTCTTAATGGAGTCTGTGATTTCCTCATCAGCCGCTCCCCGGAATTACTGGAAATTGAACCGCCGGTTGTTGTAATTCTGGAAGCTTCAACAGCCGACTTAAAAACTGGGATAGGTCAATGTATTGCTGAAATGGTAGCTGCCCAGAAATTTAATGAACAAAAACGCAATCAGATTTCTGCTATCTATGGCTGTATTAGCAGCGGTACTCAGTGGCGTTTCTTAAAGCTAGAAGGCCAAACTGTGACCATTGATTTTACTGATTATCCGCTTTTCCCTGTCGAACAAATACTGGGTTTTTTGGTATGGATGGTCGAGCAAAATTAACTTTTTTTCCTTTCTCGGTATAAACTTTGGGTACTCAATTTAAACCGAACCCATCTAACAATTCGACCGCGTTGAGTTTTACTTCTTCACGGTTGCCGGTCGTAATTAACAGTAGTTGCTGGATCTGCGTTCAGCGGCTAACTTTTGCACTCTCCTTAATCCTACACATATCTCGTGGGTGGCTTGCGTGTCCTGGGTGCAAACTTTGGAGGGTTTAAGCACGGCGTCTTCACCCATCAACCAGAGACGTTGACCCATGACTTCTTCGTGAACCTGCTCGACTTGGGCACGACGTGGAAGGCGACCTCTGAAGATGAATATGAGTTCGAGGGGAGCGATCGCAAAACCGGCGACCTGAAGTGGACGGCTACCCGTGTTGACCTCATCTTCGGCTCAAATTCTCAACTCCGAGCCCTCGCGGAAGTCTACGGTTGTGTGGACTCGCAACAGAAATTTGTCAATGACTTTGTGGCGGCGTGGGACAAGGTGATGAACCTGGATCGCTATGACCTTCGCGCAGTCCAAGCATCAAGCTCTGCGAGAGGTTTCTAAACCTCGCGTCAGCTACACTAACCTGCCGACATCCTGAGCGTAGGTAGAAGCCAAAAACAAAAATGAGGGCGACGTTTCAAGTTAAGTTGAAACACCGCTCTCAGCTTTAGTTCCCAATTCCTCAGTAAAAACTATTTTTGCAAATATATTTATCCCTCTCCTAAGAAACAATTTGATACCAAATCCGGGTTCCACAGACTACTTTCCTTGTTTGAGCAAATCCGCTTTAGACAAAGGTTTAAACTTCTAGCGATTAGTAGCCTAGATAAAGTAGATTTGGTAGGAGTGGGGGATGCAGCAATGAGGTCAAACCCCATTGTTTGAGCCTTCCGCCGAAGACTTTTGGTAAAGTCAACACCACTAATCTGTTCAAGGTGCGTTTGCAGATCGAAAGCCGGCTGATTATCTTGAGGTTTACGGCGGGGAGAACCTGCAACAGGCAGGGCAATATCTGAGGTGACCTCGAAGGTTGATAAACACTGCTCAATTTGAGCATCACAAGCTGCAATCTGAACTTGATAAGCATCATAGAGTGTCAGTTCTTGCTGCAAAATAAACAAATGTTCTTGCCGATAATCCCCTTGCAGGGCTTGAGCAATTTCTGTCGTCCTTCGACGGCTACGAGGATGGCGCAGAGCGGCTAATGTTTGTGGGTTATGATCTCCAGCCACAATTGCTCGAATAATTGACATGCCTGTAGTACCTGTGATGTCGCTAACGATTGTGCTCACCGGACACAGATAGCTGTAATATCTCATACCAATTCTTTATGAAGCTGCGCTAAATAAAGCCTCCAGAATAAAATCGTAGGAAGTAAGAGAAATGATCTGATCTGGTATAATTGCTTGGAGCAGTTCACTTAATTTGTGCCGCAATTGAATGAGGGAATCGCAATTTTCCCATTCTAGTTGGCGTTTTAGCCACTGCCAAACTCTTTCAATTGGATTGAGTTCTGGAGAGTGAGACGGTTGAAAAATTGGAATAATATTTTCCGGCCAATCCAGACTTTTCAAACGGTGAAATGAGCCTTGGTCAAACTGAATAACGGCCACATCATCCCCGCTTCTCAACGGAGACTAAATTTAAAAATCGTTGAAAACAACTCCCCTCTAAATGAGAGAATTCATAGAAAAAGCTATATCCAGTTAGAGGTTCTACTACTCCATACAAATAAAAGTTGTCTCGTTGACCTTGGCTCTTGCCGATGGGTTTAATGCCTAATAAAGTAATTAAACGTCCCGAAATTGTTTTCAGTCCCAGACGCGTTTCATCTTGACATAAATATCTTAATTTTTTTCCTTTTCCAAATAGCTCTTGTAAAACTTTTAGAGCAATTGGAAGTTTTTTTTAAAGTTAGACTGGCTTTCTGGGTGCTGTTTTATGCTTTGAGGTCGAGGAACTTTCAGCTTTGCTTTTAGCTGGTAACGAACCAATTGATAAACCGTCTTATAAGCTAAATTTAGCCCCAATTCATCTAAGAGCCATTGTTTAATCTCCCCATAACTGTGAAATCCTCTCGGCTCTTGTAAGCGCTGTTTCAAGCGTTCAAGATTCGCTCCACGGACGAGCGGTATTTTTCCTGGTGCCTGTTTAACTTCAAGCAAGCCGACAATTCCTTCATCTTTATACTTCCTAATCCATCTGGTAATTGTTGCGTTGTCTCGCCCTATAAGTTGAGCCAACTCCTGCCTGCTGATCACCTGTTTACTTTTGAGTAAGTAAAGTAAAAGCAATCTCTCTTTACTACTTGCTGTTGAGGCATTTTTAAGGGCTTTTTCTAGCTCTTGTTGACTTTCAGCAATTTCTACTTCCAAGCGACGGCCCATTTAGGCACCTACTCCTAAAGAACTCTTCTGTTTGATTATAGCGCATCTTCATGCAGAACTGGTATCACCGACAATTTGAGTTTGTTCCGGTGCAGCGGGGTTGTTAGCCCTCCATCACGCACAAATACTTTTCTATATTTCTCTAGGCTGTGGGACTAAAATTCCACCAACTTTAGGTTTTCCTGATCTATACAAGAAAGACTGAATATCTTGTTCAATTGTATTCAGTAGAAAAGGTTGAGCGAGGGGAATAAGCGCAATGACAATATCTAGGACTGGAAAGTCTCGTCTTTCAACAAGCCACTTAGCAACCTGTCTTTTTTCAATATTAGGCAAATTGACTGGTTCTGGCATTTTAGCATCTGCTTGAATAAGTTGCTGAACAATCTCAAAACCTTCATAGAAAATCTCTACAAAATCTCCATCGTAAGGTAAGGGACAAATAATTAGCCCTGTTCTGCTATCCTCTCGAATTGAATCATTACTACCAGGAGATGCGGGAACTATACCGATTCGCAATCCTTTATCTGACTTCAGTTGTGACCTGTTGGTCTTTATAGTTGTACCAACCCAACGGTCTGTATCAGCAAAACCAGCAATAAGGTCTGCCCTCCAAATCCCACTAATACTAGAGGGAATAGCTTGTCTAAGTTGTTGCTTGTTAAATGCTAAAGCTATGTTATCAATATGTTTTTTTAGCTTTACAGGGGCACCTTTAGTACCATGAAGGAGTAGCGAGTTATCTGTAAGAATCTCTTTGGCAGTGTCGATAATTTGAAGTGAGCCAGATTTTTCTAATCCAAATAAAATTGATGAAGGATCTGTATTTCCACATATTCCACACAGCTTTAAAGCATCTTCAAATCGCTCTAAAACTGATGGATTTTGAGTGTTCATAATTGCATCATGCACTGCATACTCAAAGCAAATTCCACAATCCCCGTCCCCGCGTCGATAAGCTCTGGAGAGCATTTTTAGCGGAATTTTCTCGTACCCACCATAGTACTCTATGACATCTTTCTTGATTGAGTAAAGTAATCCAACCAAGATGGGCTGCACAACAGCAGTTAATGCCATTACTCTATCAGCAACTTGACTTTGCTGACTTTCAACTCTGAAAGGGATGTCAGTGTACATTGATTTTTTTGAGGAGAGCTACATAGATACAACTTAGTTTTCCCATATGGACTCTAGCCGTAACACTACCTCTTGACTCTCAAGTACTGCACTAGACCTATGACCATTCGAGCATCTATAGCAGTCGCCAGTCCAGTTAGGACACACTTGAGCAAGCTAAACGAAGGACGTGTTCAATAGCCTCTCTAATAGTGTCAAAATGCTTAAGTTGGTGTAAAATAAGGCTTTTTAGCCAAGACCAACAGTGTTCAATTTTATTTAAGTCTGGGGAATAACTGATCATTAGGTGATCCGAGGCGAGGCTATGCTAACCTGCGGCGATCTTGAACGTAGGTAGAAGCTAGACACAACGATGAAAGCGGCGTTTCAACTTTTCTTGAAACGCCGCTCTCGGCTTTATACCTTGATGCAAAGCTGCTTAAATGCAATTAGGTTCTTGTTGTTGTCTAATTGTGCAATCGTTAACATGGCCCAAAGCACACAGAAAATCCAATATATAAAATAGCTGTCCACAAAGTTATGTGCAGCTGCATGCAGAGTAAATCTAACCTCTTGATATACATCGCTACTTGTTCCGAAGCATAATGTTCCGGTTGAGTGGCTGCAAGTAACCTCTGCATCACCACCCAAATCTGTCCTCAGTCCGCTCCGACTGGGTTGTTAGCTCTCGCTATCATCAATCTCTATGAATAAAAAGTGTGCAATGCCATTCTCACCACAAAATACGTCTAAATTTAAATTATCGAGTGCTTGAAGAGTGGCAGGAATAGAAACGCTTTCATCTGTTCCATCTGAACTTGTGAGCGTAACTCTTCCATTCGAGATCGGCATATAATTCCCTCTTTTGTCTTGGCAAGCAGTTAGTAACATTGATATCAAGTTTTTTGGTTTCCCAGGACGGATGGAACCCACAAGCTCTTTAAGTTCAGAATCTTTCCACAATAAGTTGGAGTCTCGATATGCCTTATCAAATTGAAATGTGTCTTTATGCCAAATGCAAGTAGATGCCCAAGAATCAAAGTGGGGTGGCTCTTTTTTTCCAGGTTTTTTCCCAAGTATGAAGAATTCCCAAATAGCAGCCTGTTTTATCCATTTTGATTGCCGCCGTAGTTGATCACTGAAGTGAGAGATGCCTGAGTTCTGAAGAGAATCCCAAGAGTTATCAAAACGTATCCTCTTTGCCTCAAAAAGACATATCCTGGCAGCATCTTTATACTTTACTACAAGCATTGCATCACAACCAAATTTCCTTTCATGATGCGTTAATAAGGTTTGTGAATAAGCAAAACAAGGTAGCTGACGATATTGCCAAAAATCTCTAATTCCTTTTGTCAAGTTGGACACGTAATCCCTCTCACTAACCAAAACGTTGTTGTAAAGATCTAGTCTGCATCGACGATCTTCTGCATAGGCCATTGCTGCAATGAGGTAGATGTTAGGATTCATAAGCATTTTTCAGTTTTCTGTGTGATTATCAATCATAGGCTGTTAAATCGATAACATCAAGGGTACTTAACTTTGAACTTTGACAATCAATCTTTAAAAAACAGTCCCACAGACAACTAGAGAGCTAACTATTTATTATACGGAAAGTTTTCGTATAATCTTTTTATCAATCCTAATACATCAAGCATCATAACGGATTCTTGCCTGAATCTACGGGGAACTTCTTTTTTACCCGCTTATTTAGGTATTCTACATAATTTTTCCTTATAACCACCCTTTACAGGAGGATTATATAGAATTTTTCCGTGTGTCCCTTGATGTTATATAAAAATTTTCCGTATAACATCCTTATTTAAGATATTACACGGATTTTTTTGCACAACTTCCAATGGAACAACGTCCAAAGAAACTCCTCGAACAGGTGCAAGATGTTATCAGGCTTAAGCACTATTTTTATCAAACAAAAAACAACTATATCTATTGGATTAGATTCTATATTTTTTTCATAATAAACGCCATCCCAAAGATATGGGAAGTAAGGAAATTGAAGAATTTAAAACACATCTTGTTGTCAATCAAAATGTGGCAAAATGTGGTTGCATCAACGCCAACAAGCATTTTATTCGGTTTTATTTTTCTCTAAAGAGGTATTAGAACAATATTTAGATTTAAAAAACGATGCAGTTCGTGCAAAAAAATCTAACTATTTACCAACCGTTTTTATAAAAGATAAAGTTTTAGCAACTATTAAAATGTTATCCAGCGTATATTAAATTTTTATTAAATCGCTTTATGACACTGGTTTATGCTTGAGTTAAGATTTAAACTTGCGCGTTAAAGATGTTGATTTTGCTCAACAACAAATTATTATGGGCGATACAAAAGGAAATGAAAGTCGAGTAACGATGGTACCTAGTCGAACAAAATTAGCTTTTTTTCCCCTGTCAAAGCCCTAAGTTTTGGGTAAATAGCGGGATGAACTATCATCCGGTCGCGCGTGTAGATAGCGCTCTGTTGTGGAAATGCTAGAATGTCCCAAAGTTGCTTGTACCAAATGCAGAGGAGCACCCCTATCTAATGAATGGGAGGCGTGAGCATGACGCAACCAATGGGGTGATACTTTTTGTTCAAGACCGGCCCGGAGAGCCGCTGCCCTGACAATTCTAACAACATTACTTGGGGCATAATGCCGGCCTGATTTAGTAGGAAACGCCGGCATTGTTGAACCGGCCTTTTTGCGTGTGGATTGTAAATCTTTCCATAATTGTTCAGAGATAAGAATGTGGCGAAGTTTAGAGCCTTTCCCTAAAATATCGACTTGCCCGCCTGGGATTCGTTTTTTTAAATCCTTCCACTTCAGGTTACACATTTCACTCAACCGGCACCCTGTGGAGTAAAGGAAGCGTAGCATCAATTTATAACGAGGATTTGGTTCAGAGTGGATTAGCAATAAAACTTCCTCTTCTGTTAGGATGCGTTCACTTAATTTTTTTGGTTCGGGTGCTAATTCAATTAAGCCTCCTACGTTATCCATTAAATACCCACAAGCTTGCCCGAATGACAGTAATGATTTGACTGCATATAAACGCCGGTGGATTGAACTTGGTGCGTAACCCTGCTGTTCCAAGGCACTAGCAAACCCTGCTACATCATCAATCGTGAGGTGGGTGAGGGGCCGGTTTTCCACAAACGTCTTAAATTGGGCGATGTCCTGCCGGTAAGCAGCAATGGTATTGCCGGTTTTGCCACCCAACCACAAATCTATGAACTGCTCATCGGTCGAACAGTCTGTTAGTTTAACCGTGCTTTGTGCTGCTTTTTTGTGCCGGTAGGTCAACATGGGATTTTTTTACCCCGGAGGATAAAACGATCCTACTACCTGTAAGGAGAAAAATAAGTTTGTTAGCTGGAGTTTATATGGATGAGAGCTTTACGGAAAACGTAGGTCAAATAAGTGTTTGTTATTTGACGTTGAATGAAAGGCAATTGAAAGTAGGGTTTCAATCGCCTGAACTCCTTGCTGGGGCAGGGCAGGGGCGGATCTTCTTCTACTTTTGGGTTTTCGGAGGAAAACTACCGTTCGCTCGCTTTTGTTTTTTAGCTATGGGGCCGGTTTAAAGGTCGGTTTTTGGCGTTGTGTTAGGTTGCTCGTAATATGGCCCCTTGTTCCCCCCTAATAGTGCTCTTTTGGCACAAGTGTGAGCTACCACAAGCCTCTCCTAGATGTGCTAAGATCGGCATTTGATAGCAGACTTAAGGGTAAAATGGCCAACAGAATACGCTGGCCAAAGACCGCTTGTGAGCTACCACAAGCCTCTCCTAGATGTGCTAAGACCGGCATTTGATAGCAGACTTAAGGGTAAAATGGCCAGCACTATACACCGGCCCCTCTCCCGCTGCTCCAGACGACGGACTTGGCCCCGATGAATGAAATGGCCAACACAACACACCGGCCTAATCGCCCGATGACGAATAAAATGCCATCCCCCACCGGCCTAATCGCCCGATATGGACATCGAACTACTACCGACTTCATGGGCAGCAGTTCAATCGAGAAGGCCGGTGTTTTATGACAGCCCGCACCCGAACTAAAATTAAAAGCCTCCTGTTGGATGAAGCTTCGCCTTTGGGTGCAATAGTGCCGGCGGAAATTTAGCTGGTCTATCAACCACAGGTTCCAGCCTCTGGGTCGTAGGTTGCAGAGGTAATTACCGTGCCGGCAGAAATTTAGCTGGTCTATCAACCACAGTGGGTAACAAAGCCCCATCAGGGAATATTAGCGGGACTTAGACATTTTCTTAGCACGAAAGAGGCTGAAAACCTATCTGGGTAAAGGAAAGACATCACGGATCTCATTCAGGCTGAAACCCTTACCAATTCTGGATTGATGCTCATTCAGGCTGAAAAGCTTGCTTTGTCTGGGGTTGAAGCCATTTTTGACTCAGTTTTTGTCTAAGTCCCGCTAAGTTTAGGGGGTGTAAATGCCGCTCATTTAATTCTTATTTTCGCATTTTCGCTTAACGGGCGTACCCGCATGAAGTTATGGCTGTCACAGGGGAGGACACCACTGATGCCCTGGGCAAGAAACGATTGAACGGGGTGTGGTGATAGGTGTTATTCGTAGTACACAGAAGTCAGTAATATTTGAAGTATTTTTTAAGTCAAACTTTTAAGGAAAACACCACTTTTTATATCCCTTTCAACTGGGTGTTCCTCGTTAGCAGCATTAGCCATGGCGTTCGCCCAATTATGCCATATTTTTATTGACTCATTTTTAAAATCTTCCGAAATAGAATTCCAATCGGCATCCTGTTCTATTTTTTTTAAAAAATTAATAATTTGCTCATAGATATTTTTGTCTGGCATTTTTTGGATATTTGTATCTAAATTGTCTTCCAGCTTTTTCCGCCAAAGACTAAAGTATTTTTCAAATTTATCTTCACTCTGCTCCTCATAGGCTATTTTAGCTGCTTTACCAATCCCATAAAGACTATCAGCAATCAACCGAGCAAATTTCAAGTAAAGGGCTCCAGATAAAGATTTAATGAAATATTCAATAGCCTCTTTAAATTTGTTTTCAATTAAACATCTTTCCCCCCATGCTAAGTTAACTTCTGCCATAAGTGCTTCACGGTATTCGGGTTGATCCCTAGGAGAAATTTGGAAATTTACCAGCTTTTCAGCAAATGCAGCATATTTTGTTGCTTGGTCTTGGTTACTTAACCTTGAGTAGGTTCGGCTAACGTGAGTTAACCAATGTGCGACCCGGTGTCTGTTCCCAATTTTTGAAGAAAAGTAAACAGCTACTAAAAAATTATCAATAGCTTCTACTAGATGGTTCCGGTCTTCTTCTTCGTTACAAAAATAAAGATCTAATCGTCCCAGATTACCAAAAATTTCTGATATGCAGAGATGTAAGTCAAAATCAAAAAGATTATTATTTTTATCTTTTAGAATATACTTTCTTAGTTGTTCTTTATAATAAGAAATATCTTTAAGGGGGGTCCGCCATAACTTTCCATATAAAAATTTTTTGTTCCCTGAGAAAAAATTATAAATCATATTTTCAGCAGCATAGAGCAGGGCAATTGGGACATAAGCGTTACTTATGCCTGCTTGGTAACTTTCTCCATGTAAAAACTTAGCAGCCTGAGTGATTATTCCTTGAATATGAGCCGAACGTATTTGCATCAATTTAGCCATGTGTTCGTGGCGTTCTAATCTTTCTTCATAACATTGTTGAATTAAAATACTTTCTTGTAATAAAGATATTCTTAGGTCGGTAATAGTATCTATAACTTCTTCCAAGCATTTATTAGCGCCATCAATTTTAATTTCATTTTCACTATCTTGAATGGAATAATCATCAATTTGATAATCATTAAGAAGTTTCCTCGCTTGATGTAGTTTATGTAAAACTTTTGCATTTTTTTTACACAAATTGGGGTAATTTGTAGTATCACTCATAGTTTCACTTAGCCAACTCTCGAAGGCAACTACAACGGCTTGCAACAGACAAGTTATAGTATTTTGATCTACCCATAATCCGTTATAAGTCTTTTGGCTATTGTTGTCCGTAAGAGAAACAGAAATTCGGGCTAAGCTATTTGCTCGTTTTCCTAATGCTCTTACAGCCAACCCACATAATTTTAACGAAGGATATCCTAACCCATGAGCAAGAGCAACCAACATATTTTCTATATGAGGAGCGATAGAACTATAACGCCAACTAAAAGTGGAGATATCTTTTCCCATCCGCCAAGTTATTACTGCTTCCTTTACAGGATTTAATCCTAAACTTTTTTGCTCATTAGGATTAAACTTCGAGAACTCTTGTAAAATACCAATTTCTTGTTCAAGTCTAAAGCCTGATTTTTCTATCTCTTCAACAATAGGTTTAAATTTATTATCTTGAGCGAAGTCATCCAATAAGAAAGTTAGATTTTTAAATTCACAATCAATAACCCTAATCCGAATATGATGATCGTCAGGATTTCTCAATATTTCATTTTCAGTAACACTTTGGTATAACTCAAAAAGCTCAGTTTCTTCAAAATTAGTTTTTCCGGCTCTAGCATAAGTATTAATTAGTGATAAAATTTTCCTAATCCTTCGTGGAGGAGCATTTTTGTATCTCTCTTCTAACCAGTTTTTTGCTGCCTCTACACAAATAAGCTTTTCAGAGAAAAGGGCATTTTCTTGGGAAGGAACTTCTTTAAGGATCGCATTTAAAATAGCTTCTTCAATTGACCAGAGATTTTTATCAGGAATCCAAAAGCTAGATAATCGTGATACAATCCGGTAAATTTTTTTATCTTTGAGAGGTTCGCCGTCCACCGTTAAACTTTGAGAACGAGGGAGAAATCCGGCAAGTCTTAGTAGTCTATCAGGTCCCTCTTTTCTTAATCGTTCACGGTTTTTTGTTGCTTCTTTCGATAACCTTTTTCCTAATTTCTCCATTTTTTCAGGTGCGGTTAAGAAATCCCAAAGCCTAATAAGGTTTGCTCTGTAAATGGGCAAGTCTTCTCTTGTTCCGGCCATGAAATCTATTACGGGTTGGCGGCTGATATCAAGTCCTTTTGCTAGCTGAAAATCTGAAGTACGCAAATCACCCTTATACTTAGTCAGTTCTTGACGCAACTGATCCCAATTGCGCTTTTCCTCAGCCATATACTTTTCGTAGCGTTTATTCTCAACCTCTAATGCCTCATCACATCCCTTCTCAGACCATTGTAATGTACGTCTCAGCTCGTTTCGTTGATTTCCATTAGTCGAGTTTGTGTTTTCACAAGGGTCTGAGGGTGTCATAAGAGGGTGTTTTCGTAAGTTAGAGGCTGGGCAGGGGGCTTGTAAGCTAAAGTATACCCCGTTTGGAGCCTAAGCTTTAGAAACCTGGGTTAGGAGTCCTTTTGGAATACAACTCCTGTATAAAAACATTTAATTAGAGGGTAATTGAGAGAAAAAGTTGCCTATTTAATAGCCTTCTATTTAAAACAGGCCATGAAAAATCACTTTAGAGGGTAAGAAACAGCCATAAATTAGCAAAAAAAAGGATTGTTGCAAGTTTCGTAGGCAATTATAGACTACTTGACAGTTTAACTTATGGAATGTAATAATCTTTGTAAGGCAAGGCTTTCATAGTTAAAAGAGTGTCAAAAAAAACTTGCCAGGAGGATTAAGAAGAAGTTAAAATGCTGGTTGTTTGCTGCTAAAAGCATTTACTTGGGGAGGCCTATTTCAAAAGCGCAACTGATGTGGTGGCAAAAAAAAGCCCCTTGCTTGTAACTGGGGGCGATCATTTTAAGTTCTAGTAACAGCGTAATACGAATTTCAGCAAAACTTACCTGGGATTACTTCTTATGGAGCAACAAGAAAAAAGTTGGCTGTTTCGGTGCAAGGTCTGTCGACGTTTGATTATAACTACAACCAGTGAGCCTAAAACCCCACATAGGTGCATGATTAATGAAAAAGTCGTGCAAAGCTTTGGGCAGCCTGAACTACTCACCAGTGGGCCTGCCAATCCAATTGGGGATTTGGCCATCACCCTGAACCAAGAAGGACCCAACCCGGAGCGCAAAGGAATTTAAACCGACCTCTTCACCTCGATTTTTCGTGCTTAAGACTATAGAGGTGAATGTCGTTTCAGCCCAAACCCCAGTGAGCTTACCCTAGCTTCACTTTCATTGGTTATTTCTTTATTAGGAGTAGCTTATGACATTTAGTTTCTGTTTGCAAGAGATCAATTGCCCAGACCAAATCGTTCACGAGTCTTTTAGCCGTTTGGCTCCAGACCGTTGGATGCCAGAGGACAAAGGAAGCCGCACCCGTCGGCTATCTCGTGTGAAAACATCAGAGAGCATGGAATTGACCTGGATCAACAACGGTGAATTCTACCAATCTCCAAAGGTGAATAAAGTCAATGGCGGCATCCAGAGAAAGTACCAGCCGCTTGAAGAGGAAGTCGCCAATTCCAAGTGGCTGCAAACGCTTATTTGGCAGATGAGTACCATTTTGGAACTTTCTCTTGGAACGCTGTTTGAGATCCATCAATTTCGCGTACCTTGTTCGCCTTATACCTTTGGATATCCAGCACCAGAAGGGCGGCATCAGGACGGACGTCGATATGTGGCAATTGTTCACATCCACCAAGAAAACATAACAGGTGCGGTAACACAGCTTTTTAAATCCGGTGATAGGGAAGAACGACCTTTTTTGGAACTCAGTCTACAACCAGGAAACCTGCTGGTGTTTAACGACGAGCGTTACTTCCACTTTACAACTCCATTTCAAGCTGCCTCACGAGATGGTTGCGGTTTCCGCGATGTCTTTATCTTAACTGTACCCAACCTGGATTAAGAATTTGTGGAAGCTTCGAGAAAATTCGCCCCTACGACGGGTTAGTAGGGGCAGTTCTTTCCCAAACTGAAACTTACAAAACCCACCTTGTTCCCTTTTTTACCTAAATATTTGGAGTCTGTATGACTATTGAAAGAAACGACCATTC
This sequence comes from Ancylothrix sp. D3o, assembly GCF_025370775.1. Lineage (NCBI taxonomy): Bacteria > Bacillati > Cyanobacteriota > Cyanophyceae > Oscillatoriales > Microcoleaceae > Ancylothrix > Ancylothrix sp. D3o. The sequence goes on from NZ_JAMXEX010000033.1 coordinate 16,331, forward strand.
TTCCCCAAATTCCAACTACAACCCAAAAGCAATAGAGGAAAAGTGGCAAAAGACTTGGCCAGAACAAGGCATAGACCAAACGCCTACCGAGACAGACAAGCCCAAATTCTATGCGCTGTCGATGTTTCCCTATCCATCGGGCAACCTGCATATGGGCCATGTCCGCAACTACACTATCACGGATGCGATCGCGCGAGTACACCGAATGCAGGGATATCGGGTATTGCATCCGATGGGATGGGATGCGTTTGGACTCCCAGCAGAAAACGCCGCCATCAAAAACAAAACCCATCCGGCGAAGTGGACTTATAACAATATCGCGCAAATGCGAGCGGAATTAAAGCGTTTGGGTTTATCCTACGATTGGAATTGCGAACTTGCCACTTGTTCCCCCGACTATTACAAATGGACGCAGTGGATATTCTTGCAATTTCTCCAAGCAGGATTAGCATATCAAAAAGAAGCTGCCGTTAACTGGGACCCCATCGACCAAACCGTATTAGCAAATGAACAAGTCGATAGCGAAGGTCGTTCTTGGCGTTCCGGCGCAATAGTTGAAAAGAAAAAATTGCGTCAATGGTTCCTCAAAATCACCGACTACGCCGAAGAATTACTTAAAGATTTAGATAAGTTAACAGGTTGGCCGGAAAGAGTAAAGTTAATGCAGGCGAACTGGATTGGTAAATCTGTCGGCGCTTATTTAGAATTTCCAATTGTCGGAATGGATGAAAAAATAGGCGTGTTTACCACTCGTCCCGATACCGTTTATGGCGTTACTTACGTGGTACTTGCCCCGGAACATCCATTAACACCAAAAGTTACTACACCGGAACGTCAAGAAGAAGTTAAAACTTTCATTAAAGAAGTTGCCAATCAAAGCGAATTGGAACGTACCGCCGAAGATAAACCAAAACGCGGTATTCCCACTGGCGGTAAAGCAATCAATCCCTTTACTGGTGAAGAAATTCCGATTTGGATTACCGATTACGTCTTGTTCGAGTATGGCACGGGCGCGGTAATGGGCGTACCCGCACATGATGGGCGGGATTTCAAATTTGCTAACGAACAAAATCTGCCGATTAAAGTAGTAATTGTTCCTCCTGAAAATGAGGACTTAAATCTTCACTACGAACTGGAAGAAGCATATACCCACCCTGGAATTATGGTTAATTCCGGTGAGTTTAATGGCAGTAATTCTACAGAAGCAAAACAGGCAATTATTGAATATGCAGAAGAAAAAGGTTTCGGCAAAGCGCGAGTGCAATATCGCCTCCGAGATTGGTTGATTTCCCGTCAAAGATATTGGGGTGCGCCAATTCCAGTTATTCACTGTCCGAAGTGCGGGATAGTACCAGTTCCCGAACAAGATTTGCCCGTCCAATTGCCAGAAAATGTCGAATTTACTGGTCGCGGCGCTTCGCCTTTGGCACAAGTGGAAAGTTGGGTAAACGTACCTTGTCCTAGTTGCGGTACGCCTGCGAAAAGAGAAACCGATACGATGGATACATTCATCGATTCATCGTGGTATTACTTGCGTTTTTGCGATGCCAGAAACGCGGGAAAAGTGTTCGATTCTGCGAAAACAAATGATTGGATGCCTGTCGATCAATATGTGGGTGGCATCGAACACGCAATCCTACACTTATTATATTCTCGTTTCTTTACCAAGGTGTTGCGAGACAGAGGTTTGCTCAATTTTGACGAACCTTTCCAACGCTTGTTAACTCAAGGTATGGTGCAAGGATTAACTTACACCAATCCCCAAAAATCCGGTAATGCCAAATATATTCCTTCTAATTTGGTAAATCCCAACGATCCGAAAGACCCGGAAACTGGGGAACCGTTGGAAGTATCTTATCAAACGATGTCCAAATCTAAATACAATGGCGTCGCACCGGAACAAGTAATTAATAAATACGGTGCCGATACCGCCCGGATGTTTGTCTTGTTCAAAGCGCCACCGGAGAAAGATTTGGAATGGGATGAGGCGGATGTAGAAGGACAATTCCGCTTCTTAAATCGCGTTTGGCGTTTGATAACTGATTTTGTGAATAATCACTCATCAGCTAAGGTAGATAAATCCAAACTCGAAAATCCGGAATCGAAAAAAGAGAAGGATTTGCGTCACGCCATTCACACAGCAATTAAGGAAGTTACCGATGATTTAGAAAGCGACTATCAATTCAATACGGCAATTTCTGAATTGATGAAATTGAGTAACGCCCTCACTGATACCGATTGCAAAAATTCGGCAATTTATACGGAAGGTATTCATACTTTGATTCTGATGTTAGCGCCGTTTGCGCCGCATATTGCCGAAGAATTGTGGCAGCTAATTGGTAATAATGAATCTGTTCATAAAGCAAGTTGGCCTAAATGCGATCCTGCTGCGTTAGTTACCGATGAAATTACGTTGGTAATTCAAATTAACGGCAAAGTTCGCGGGACGATTGAAGTGCCCTCTCAAAGCAATCCAGAAGAACTAAAAAAGTACGCTAGAGAATCAAAAGTTATCCAGCGCTTTATCAATGGCAAGCAGATTAAAAAAGTAATTTGTGTGCCAAAAAGAAAGGTGGTGAACTTTGTGATTGAGTAGGCTCGATTTGCCTTCCTGATTCGGAACCAGAATAGAACCTGCTGATAGCATATATTCTTAAAAGTATGGATAAATGCTATCAGCAATCACTAGCAAGTCATTTTTTGAAGGAGAGATTTAAGATGGAAGCTAAATTTTGCAATTTAGATTATGGTTATGTAGGATTTCAGAAATATGGCTCTCCGCTGATTACCTTTACCAGTGGAAAAACAAGCGATCCCAAAATTACTATTACTGCCGGCATCCATCCTGATGAGGCTGTTGGACTATTTGTTTTATCTCCCCTGATTAAATATCTCAAATCCCTTGATTATATCCAAGGAACTATTCACATAATTCCTGGAGGTAATTCTCCGGCTCATTTGGAGGCTAAACGAGTATCTTCTCTTGATTTTCAAGATCTCAATCGTGTTGCAAAAGGAAATCAATATGGTTCCTTTACAGAACGGATAGGCTGGGTTTTATTTAACTTTATTCGCCAATGTGACTTTGCTATACAATTGCATGACTTTGAAATGCAAACTCCACTTACGGGCGTATATATGAACGCCGGAAACTTTGAAGTTAGAAGAAAGACACTGGAGGCACTTCATATTTTTTCACCTGAAATGATTTGGGCGATTGATACGTCTTCCACCCAAGATTTTACCTACCAAAAAACAATCGATATGGCTTTAGCAGAGGAGGGAGTTCCTAACTTCCCTATTGAGACAACGCAACTACCATTTTTAACGAATGAAGAGATTAACCAAACAGTACAAGGCATCCTTAGAGTGATTGCTTCTTTAGGCATCATCCCTCCGCTGCCTATGTCAAACTTAACCATTCCTCCTGCTTTTACTAGACATGAATTCAAATCCAATCACGCAGGATTGTGGCATCCTTACGTTTCCTTAATGCAACCAATTCAAGAGGGAACAAAAATTGGAAAATTAATAGTTTTTCCAAGCTTTGAAGAGCAAATAATACACGCAGGCTCTTCAGGAACTCTAATTCAATTTCGTAACAAGCAAGTCGTGCATCCAGGTATGAGCCTTTTCAGTCTAGGTTCTCCTGCCGAACATTTCATTGCTAAAGCTATAGAAGTAACGAAGTATCAATAAAGACTAGATTTATTGGTTACTCGGCTTCACAAGAGGTGTCTGCTACAACTTATAGAAATGAAACCTGCACTCGGCCACCGATTTTATCTATGCAGCCATTTTCCCACCTTGGTCGTTTATGAGACAACTACCGATTTCAGAGGGAGGACAAAACGAAATGTTGGAATCAAATACAAAGTTACCATCTGAGAAAAAGAACTTGCTCAAAAAGTGCAAAGACCTAATTTTCACTGACCACAGCGAGCTTTATGGTCGTAATTACGTCACAGAAGAGGTCGAAGAAGCGTCCAAAATCACGGTGATTGCCATTAACGTCAGCAGTGGCATTGACGGTGTGAGTATCTTCCCCTTACTCCTGTACTCGTTCAAAGACATGGGTCCTATTGGAATCCTTCCTGCCCTCCTGCTGGCTTTGGCCCAAACAAAATTTACTAATGCTATGGGCCGTGCGGTAGCCACTCGTAAACCAGGGAACCGAGTATGGTCTACCTTGGCCACTGTTTCGATGTTGGCCATGAATATCATTATGTCCCTTACTTCTTTGGTAGCGCCAGAGCTCTCACTCAACCAAACTCACTTAGCAGAACTGAAAGCAGAAGAGTTAGCGAACGAGCAGGAGATAAAAGTTAATCGCGTGCAACCTGATTTAAGAGCAGTTAATGATGCAGAAGGCAAATGTAAAGAGTTTCAAGAGAAGGCAGCGGCTTATCCTGAAGGCAGCCCAGCCCGAAACGATTATTTTATAAAAGCCAATGGTTTGTACCAAGAAAAAAACCGCGATTGGAGATCAGTATTGGTTGAAGACGGTCAAGCCAAAGTTCCTTTCTGCCCTTTAGCAAAGCTTCTACGAGAAGATGCTTTAAAAGTATCTCAAGCTGCTAAAGCTGACTGGGAAAGCAAAAAAGCACAAATTGTCCAATCAGCCAGCTATATCGTGGGAATTAAACAAGTCATGCCGGCTCTTTATGAACAACACTTCGATAGCAGCGGACAATTAATTTCTGGCACGGAAGCGACTCGTTTAGCTATACAAAGTACGACAACGAAGTTGATGACGGGGAATTGGAATGGTTTGGGCTTCAGTCTTCTCTTCTTCGCTACCTCAGTGATTACTTCTGCTGGTGCTTGCACGTTAGCTATCGCCCACTCTTTCCGTGAAGACATTCAAATGAGCTTTGATGAATCTCTCCAAATAAAACTTGATGAATTTTTGGAAGATAACTAGAAAAAAGCGGCTTGTACCCAATTTTTAGTTGGGTACATTCCCACCCAATGAAAAAAACAATCGGGAGGCATTGTTATGAACGGCAATTTTTCTGAAGATATCCAACCGGAAAATGTTATCCCTCTCCACAGCCCTTCTAAAACTAACATTGATGAAAAGCCATACATTGATAGCCCTTCTAAAACCAACACTGATGAAAAGCCATACATCGAGCGTACCAAAGTTGAGGAATATTTCGGCACAGGTAAATGTGACGATCCAAAACTAAAAAAAATCCTCAAACTTTTCTATGCCGGTGAGCAAGTATTATCACCTAAAAGGGCAAAACGGCTAACTAAAGCGGTGGATGATGCAGTAAGAGATATCGAGGAATCAGCTTCTTCTTTGGCAAAGTTGACCAAATTGTTAGAGAATTCCTTGGCCAACCACCAAAGCGACAGCCATCAAACAACTAGCGAATTTAAACAACAGATGGAGTTGGAGCAAAAAAATCTTACTCAGGGAATTCATCGCCTCTTAAATATGGCTCAGAAGTATGCTAAATCTCTGGGAAAAATCAGTGAGGCACAAAAAGTTAACCAAAATCGTTACCAAAAGCTAGTCGATGACATCACTTACATTCATCGATTTTTAGTTGAGCAAGCCCATACATCCTTAGTCGATTTTGAGGTAAGCCTTCATCCAAAAGCTTATTTTCGTCGCTGGGATTATTTGGATGTATTGCCTGGTTACTGTAGAGAATTAGCCAATCTTACTCGCCGCAGCATTTTTGAAAAAGTTCCGGGCACAGCATCTGACGATATCTAAAACTTAAACTTCAATGGAGATGGATTATGTTGTACAAAATCCCCAAAATATTTGCAACCATTTTAGGTATTAATTCAGCCCCGACCCTGCCTAAAATTTCTAACGTGAAACGTATTAGGAATAAAGAATTTCATCAACGTTATGAAAGGGGTACAAGAGATTTCCAGAATTTTACCTTCGAGAATGTGGATTTACGAGGAATTAATCTGCGGGGAATTGATTTACGCAATTCGGATTTAAGAATGGTTGAGTTACATACAGATGTCCGATTGCAAGGTGCTGACTTAAGTGGGGTAATACTTAGTGGCATAAATTTACAGGGGGTTGACCTCAGTAACGCTAATTTATATGAAGCGGTACTGGTGGGGACTGATTTAAGAGGAGCAAATCTAAATGGAGCGAACCTGAGTAAGGCCAATTTGAGCTATGCCAATTTTTACCATGCCTTCTTAGTAGGGGCTGAATTGCCTGATGCTCAGTTGTACGCTGCTGACTTGAGCAAAGCTGACTTAAAAGGGGCTAATCTCAGTCGTGCAAACCTGAGTCGGGCTAATCTAACATGGGCCGACTTAAGTTGTACCAATTTAACTGAAACTGACCTGACAATGGCAAATCTGAGCTACGCTGATTTGGAAGGTTCTAACCCGGAACTTGCCCACACGCTTTTTACTACTCTTACAGGTGTGCGGTTGCCTGAAAATGTTTTTGTTGGGAGGGTTAAAACTTAGTGCTCGTCAATAACCTGAAAAAGTTAATCTTTTAATTGCTGAGATAAAAAGTTAGCTGTTTCAGGTCATAAGGCTGCACAAATGAGCTCGTTCTAGGAAATTATCGGTGCGAGCTCATTTGGGAAAAGGAACTGTTGATTCACTATCTGTTGGTTTACGGAACAAAACATGAACCAAAAAAAAACCTTATTTGCTGCTCAAGTGAGAAACATATTAAAAGTTTTATTTGTGTAAGGCTTTGAGCTAATTAAAGTAAAAAATATAGCGGATTCTGTACTTTCTGGACATACTCTTGTAAACCTTTTTTCGCTATAATATACATCCCTTAAACAATTATATTTATAGCACTACACCCATACATTAGGACAATTCGGAACGGCAGTAGCCACGCACTCGGGCGACCGTTTGAAATTCTTTTAATCTCTCTTTCATCCATGTTTTTTAAACAGCCGACCATTTTTCAATTTTATTCAAATCAGGAGAATATGGGGTAAAGTACCATAAATTATATCCGGCTTATTCGACCATTTCTGTGATAATTTTCCCTTTATGAAAGCTGGCATCAATAATAATCTGTCCTGGTTCGAGTACCAGGGCAAACGCATCTTCTCAATAAAGAGTGGTTTTAGCACAATAACTCGGCTTTATAGTTGTTTATTGCGAACAGTCTTTCCGCCTGTAGCGCTTTTGTCTCTACTCAAACGCTATATATGGGAATTTATAAATTAGATGCGTTTACCCTGGTTCGAGTACAGGAAGTAAACAATACTTTAACCAGAATCTCAATAAATATTTATTGCATGATCCTTCAAATGTCGCCGCGTGAGATGGCTAAGATTAGATTTCACCAGTCTTATCTATTGCTTGTCGTACTTTTTCAACCTGCTTTGGCGCTTCCATCTCTCTGAATAGTCGAATTGCATTATTAAAATTTTCTAGGCTTTTACTTATATCACCCATCTCTTGATAAGTTAATCCAAGTTGATAGTAAGAGTCTGCTAAGTCACATTTAGCACCAATTTCGTGATTAATTTTTATCGATTCTTCATGCAGGCTAATAGCTTGATTGAAATCCTTATTATATCTATTAAAACAGGCTTGCGTTTTCAACCGATAACGTTTCATTCCCGGGTCAAAATATTTAATTTTATTTTCTAAAAAATTCGTCAATTCTAAAACTTTAGCTGCTTTTCCTAGATCATCCTCTAATAAATAGAAGTCACAGAGAAAGTATTGTGCAATACATTGGCTTGTATAGTCTTGTATGTTCTGGAAAATCTTAATAGATTGTTTAATGTTATTAATAGCTTCTCTAGGATTGCCCAGTTCCATTTGGCAGCAAGCTATTAAAGCAAAAGCATCTCCTTCATCCCTTAAGTAACGTCTGCCTGTTTGTTGAGACAACATAAGTACCTTCTGATAATGTTTAATCGCTATTTCATATTCAGCTAATATAAAATATATATCACCAATAATATTTAATGTTTTATATTCACAACCCCCATCATCTTCATCTATTCCTTTTAATTTGTTTACTTCTTCTAAGGCTTGGTGGCAATAAATAAGAGCTAAAGAAATATTACCTAATTTAGCATGAGCTTTCCCAAGCCAACTTATAGTATGAGCATAATAGTAAATGGAGGTACTTTTAAACAATTCTTTTGCTTGTTCTAGGTATTGGATTGACTGCGTATAGTCACCAATTGAGTACAAAGAGGCACCAATTATCCCCACTCTTTGTCCCTCATCTGCCATATTTAATAGTCTTCCTTTTAATGAGTTTAAGGTATCAATTAAATATTGAGAATAGCCCCAAAATCTTAACTGTTGCCTTATTTTAATACTAGGATCTCCAAAACTTACGGGTGTTTCCAGAAGCTTAAACGCACTCGGCCAGTCAATGATGCTACAGTAATGATGGAAAGCTTCACAAATTCTCATTCCATCTTCCCAAGACTTAATTTCGTATTTATTGCTTAACCATTTTTCAGCCGCTTTCCGGTGTGCATTTTCCCAATTACCACTTTCTTTTAATCTACTAATAGCCTCTGCTCTAATTAGCGGATGTAGCCAATATTCTCCTTTATTAAACTCCACTAATGACCGATTTTGCAAGGATTTAATTACCAATCGCTTCTCTCCTTCTGGCACATCCCACAACAAACATAATAATCCTTTAATCGGAACAGCGGGCATATCCTGATAGCGATAGCATCCCAAGCGGCAGAGAAGTTTATAAGCGTTTAAGTCAAGTCCTTGTAAGCGGTTAAACTGACTGGTGACTAAATTTTTTAAGTCAGTCTCAATTAGAGGATCACAACTATTCTCCTGCCAATAAGCAATCATATCCCCACCAAAATCTTCTCGAATGGCACCGCAAAGGATACCCATTGCTTTTGCATTACCCCCATAAACTTTGTGCATCGCTTTTAGGGTTAACATATCTATATTAATATGGCGCTCAGTAAAAAACTGTTGCCACGCTTTTTCATCTAATCCCGGTAATACATAACGTTCAACAGTTATATCAGGTTCGCACAGGCGTTCACGACTGGTTATTAACGTCCCAGACTGCACAGTTGGATGGGTTAACATTCGCAATAATTCGACATAGTTACGGTGGGGTTCAATAAACTTCCCTTGACCATCCAAAGCCGGCTCTAAGTTATCAATTAAAACGCCTATTTTCCGAGTTTGAAGTTGCCGTTTTAGCCGTTCTAAGGATACCCAAAGATCTCGCCCTGGTTCTTCCTCTAAGTCTTGTTTCAGCCATCCTTCAATGACACTTTCTACAGAGCGGATATTTTCTTTTTCCTTAGCCATCCGAAGTTCTAAGACTAACTCAAATCCTTGAGTATGGAGAAATTGTTCTGCCAACGTTGTCTTCCCAATTCCTCCTGCTGCTTGGATGAGTATGATTTTTGAGCCTTGACGTATAAGGGTGTTAAGAGATGCGATGGCGTTTTCACGTCCCACAAAACTCAGGTTTGACAGGCAAGGAGTCTCCATCGTAGTTGACACTACTGGTAACTCTGTTTCCTGATTTTGGCTCAGTTCAGCAACCTGTTTCCAATTAACCCCTACCGCCTCACAAATTCCTCTAAAGGCGGAGCCATCTATTCGTTTCCTCTGCCAGAACCGCTTCAAGGTAGCCTGTGTGGTGTTGGCACGTCTCCACCACTCTAAAGTAGTAGTTTGCTTCCAACCTTTTTTTCTTCCGGCATCTTTAATAATTTGTAAACCCTTTTCAGAAGCTCTTAAGTAATCTTCCATGCTTGAGCCTTACTCATCTGCTTGCTAAATTTTAGGCTCACTCTGGTTCAGTAACAAGGGTAGTGAGCCTGAATGAGCTACAAAAATATGAGCCTGAGTTAGCCGCCACGCTTCTTTTCCCCTGACACCATAGAAACTGTCGGAGGTCAAGTTGGCCAAGTCAACTTACTTCTACGGTTCCATAAACTACCTAAACAGGAGTTAGTGTTCAATGTCTGAATCAATGGATAGCAAAGCTGGATCCCCAAACAAAGAGAATGGCTATGTGGAAAAAGGTGCGAAAGAGCCGACTCGTGCAGCACAAGCAGCCATTTCTCAATTAGCAGCCTACGCCTCACAAAGTGGTCAGGGCAACTCCTCTGGCTCCTCGTCTTCTGGTGACGGCGACGATAGCTAATTCAATTTCCTCCTACATTGAAAAGGAGGGCAAGTATTGCCCTCCTGCTTAGACAATAGTTAGGTATCTGCAATCGCCATTACTAAAATTTGATTACTTTCTCGCAGTTCAGGTAGAGATTTATATACCCGTTGAAGCAAACATTAATTTAAGATTTGGACGGTTATAAAAAAGATCTTTGTTAATTTTATTACCCAATTAAAATTGAGAACAAGTTAGCGAATATTTAGATGGTTACTAGCGGGCGCAAGCGTATGAACTTGACAAAGAAAATGACGCTAGTGCCGGAACAATAAATCTATATTCTTGTTCAAGCGGTAATTTATAGAGTTGATACGCGATACCGAAAACCTGTTTGTTCAGAAAAAGATCAAATTCTCCTGCTACTCCCTACATAGGAACTCTGCTTTCTATTCTTGTTTAATTTTTGTTAATTCAATTTTTGGAGGGTATTTTCATGGAAAGCCGTTGGATTATTATACCGATTTTGTTATGTATTTTAGTTATGAATTCTCCTTCGGTTATGTCTCAGTACAATCTCAAGAACTCCAGATTGGATGAAACTCAACCAACTTGCTGCTCGAAGGATGAAAACTGTATTTTCTGCCCTCATTAATTCACGATTAAAATTGGTGGTTACATAAATAATAGAACCAATGTTATGCGGTTGGCAAATCTGTCAACGTTGGGGATGTAAAGAAGCTGATGAATATTCAGGCATCGGTGGAGATTAAGACGCTGGTGGATGTTGAGGGCCGATGTATTTGCGAGAGGGTTGATACGGCGGATCTTATTAAACCGATGGCGGCTGTAGGGCTGGTGAAGGTTCAGATGCCTGGGATTTAAAGTAGCAGGTGGATGCACAACCAGCCTGCGAAATCATCAGCAAGCTAGTGTGACGACTCACCGACCTAAAAAGCCGGTGAGTATGTCAATCTAGCTTGCCTTCTCTACGCTGTCCAGCAACGCAGCGACTTAGAAAGTAGTGAAATGAGCGCTGGTGATGTTGCTAGATTGGACACCAGTTAAAATGGCCAAAAGTTCGTTACTCTCGGCAATACGGATGAGGGTGTCAGAGGAAGATGCGCCCGTGCCCTGGGTAATCGTTAGTTGTGCAAAGGTTAGTTCATCAGTGAGGGCGATCGCATCTTTATTGCCGCCAGTAGCAGTAAAGTCAAGAATCGTATCCACGCCTTCACCTCGTGCGAGAACGAAGGTATCTTTGCCAGCGCCTCCGATAAGGGTGTCGTTGCCAGCACCACCGATGAGGGTGTCGTTGTTGTTGCCGCCATCGAGACTGTCGTCACCGGCATCCCCAGAGAGGAAATCGCTGCCAGATTGTCCTGTCAGCGTGTCCCCATCCTGTCCACCCCAGAGGGAATCATTGTTAGCACCGCCGTCAAGGAAGTCTTTGCCGGCATTGCCGTAAAGTTGGTCATTGCCGTTGTCCCCAGTCAGGGTATCGTCACCGTCGCCCCCGAATACAGTGTCGTCGCCGATACCTGCATTGAGGAGATCATTGCCTGCACCTCCTAAAATTTGGTCGTTGCCAGAACCACCAGTAAGGGTATCGTTGCCGCTGCCTCCCGTGAGAGTATCTGCTGCTGAGCCACCAGTGAGTTTAACGGGTGGTTCAGTGACAGGTGGAGTAGTTGGCGTGGTAACGGGTGGCGTGGTGGTATCTACCGGGGTTACTGGAGGGTTAACTGGTGGTGTAGTGGTATCTACTGGAGTATTAACAGGCGGTGTGTTGGTATCTACCGGAGTAGCTGGAGTATTAACAGGCGGTGTATTGGTATCTACCGGGGTAGCTGGAGTATTAACAGGCGGTGTGCCGGTATCTACTGGTGCAGTTGGAGTGTTAACCGGCGGGGTGTTCGTATCTACCGGCTTAGTTGGAGTGTTAACCGGCGGTGTGTTGGGATTTGCCGCAGGCTCGGAGACTGGTGTACTCGGATTTGCCGGAATCCCGTCAGGTTTTGGCGTGGTGGTATCTGTCGGGGCAGAAGCCGGATCAATAACTGGTGGTGTGCTAACAGGTGCGGGAGTTCCGTCAACAACTGGCGGCATGGCGGTCGTTGGCGCTGGGCTGTTGGTGGAAACCGGGGTTTTTGTGGTTTCGGGGCTGCTGTTTGGTGTTGGTGTGGGATTCGCAACGGGCGTGCTGCTGGTGGAAAGGGGTGCTGGGGTGGCACTCTCTGCTGCTGGTTCTTCTGGTAAAGCCGGTAGTTCGGGAATGTTGATTTCGGAGATAACAGCAACTTTTGGCGGAGTGGGGATAGAGGTGATTTGGATGCCTTTGAGGATGGCGAGGAGTTCCCCAGTTTTGATGTAGTTGACGAGGGT